>NZ_RZTA01000077.1:0-31657 GCF_004023115.1 Mesorhizobium sp. M6A.T.Cr.TU.017.01.1.1 | reverse complement strand
GCCCCCGTTAACCAGGGCCGTCTTTCCCGCCAGTCGTTCAGTCATGACAACGCTCCCTCAATTTGTGATCTGGTGATTTTCTGGTTCATGTGTCGGCGTCGATAACGGCCAGCGCCGCGTCGATGCCTTTGCCGACCGCGAGTTTCTGGCCCAAGGAATTCATCGCGCCGCCAAGTGCCGTCAGCGCCGCGACCGCATAGATCGGCTGGGCGGTCGCGCCCATATGGCCGATGCGTGTCAGCTTGCCCAATGTTTCGCCGCGGCCAGATGAAAACACCACGCCGTAACGAGCGCGCGCGGCCTGGCGAACCGCCGTCTCGTCGATGCCTTCTGGCGTCCGGACGGCGGTCGTGGTCGGCGACGCGATATTGTCGCTTGCGGCCCAGATCGACAGGCCCATGGCAGCGACACCCGCCCGCATGGCCTTGGCGGTGAGCGCGTGACGCGCCCACACCGCCTCCGCTCCCTCGTTGAGGTAGAGGTCGAGCGCGACGTCGAGCCCGTTCATCTCCGCGACGGACGGCGTGAACGGAAACGGCTTGTCCTTCGACCACGCATGCTCCCAATCGACGATGCTGAGCATCGACGCGCTCGGCGCCAGCGGGTTTGCCTTCATCTTGGTCCAGGCCCGCTCGCTGACGCCCATCATCGTGAGGCCGGGAGGCGCACCCAGGCATTTGTTCGGGCCAGTGACATAGATATCGGCCTTGCATTCCTCTGGATGCGTCCTCATGCCGCCGAAGGACGAAACGGCATCGACGATCAGATAGGCGCCGTGCGTCGAAACCAGCGCGCCGATCGCGTCGATCGGATTGATAGTGCCGGACGGCGTGTCGTGGTGGCAGACGGAAACGACGGTGATTTCCGGATGCGCTTCCAGCATTGCCGCAACCGCCTGCGGGTCGATCGCCTCGTTGTAGGGCACCTCGATTTCGATGAGATGCGGCGAATAGCGCTTCGCCCAATAGCCAAACCCCTTGCCGTAGACACCGGAAGCAAGGTTGAGCACGACGTCGTCCGGCGTGATCAGGGAGGCTGCGGCCGCCTCCAGGCCAAGAACCGGCTCGCCATGAAGAATGACCGGCTTATTCGACAGCCGCATCGCCTTCTGCGCCTTGTCGACCACACGCTCGTAAAAGAGCTGGAACGCCGGGTCGTAATCGTAGAGCACCGTGCGGCCGAGGCCGCGCAGCACGTCGGGATAGGCGTTCACCGGCCCCGCTGTGAGCGTGATGACAGGTTCGGCGTGTTCGAAATAGCGCATGATCTTGTCTCCGGTCGGTGGCGATCAGCCGTAGAATTGCGTGCCGGTCCGATAGGTTTTGAAGTTCTCCATGTCGTGCGAATACATCAGCTCGGCGCCATAATCCTCGGCCAGCTTCTTCACCTTGCGCATCGAGTTGACACCCGCCACCGGGTCGATGTGGAAGGCCGCCTGGCACAGCGTTTCAAGGCTCTTCTGCGTGTAGGCCGCATCGATGGTGAACATGATCGGCTTGCGCTTGGGAAACTCGACCAGCAGGCTGTAATGGCCGATCGAATGACCCGGCGTCGAGATCAGCTTGACGCCCCTGGCAAGCTCGACGTCGCCCTCTATGCCTTCGAAGATCGAGTTGGCCCGAGTCGTGCCCTCCAGCAATTGCGCAGTCGCGCCACGCGCTTCGGCGGCCTCCGCCGAAAAGCTCAGATCGGAATAGCCGAGATGCTCGAAAGGCTGGGGATTGCAGGCCTGCGGCACCTCGGTCCGGTGGCAGATCTTCTTGGCATGCGGAAAATACTTGTTGCCGCCGCAATGGTCGAAGTGGAAATGCGAGTTGACGACGACGTCGATATCCTTCGGCTCGAGGCCGAGCAGCGCCAGGGCGCCGGGAATGGTCTGGTGCTTTTCCTGGATCGGCTTTTCGAAAGGCAGCACCTTCATCACGTGATCATAGTCGTAGCCGGTGTCGATGAGAAACCGGCCCTCGGCATGCTCGATCAGGATCGAATAGACGGGAAAGCGCACTTCGCCACCAGGGCCGCGATTCCAGAACACGTGATAGCCGTCGAGAACGAGCGAGCCGCCATCGAGCAGGTAGACCTTGGTATCCGACATTTTTTGTCTCCTCTTTTGGCGCGGGTCCCGTCCGCGCATGAACCTGTGATCAGCGCGCGCCGCGCTCGTATGGAATGCCGAGCGCCGCCGGCAGGCTGGCCCGCCGGCCAAACAGCACCAGCATGACCATCACCGCCAAGAACGGCAGCATCTGGATGATGTCGGTCGGTATGTTGATGCCGGCCACCTGCATGGCCGTCGTCAGCGACAGGCAGACGCCGAACAGCAAGGCGCCGAACAGCACCCAGACCGGCCGGCCGCGCGCCAGCATGGCCAGCACTATGCCGAGAAAGCCCGCGCCATTGGTGATGAAAGGAATGAACAGGCCGGCCCCGACATTGGCAAGATAGGCGCCGCCAAGCCCGGCCAGCGCTCCGGTCGTCAGCACGGCGACGGTGCGGGTTCGCACGACGTCGATGCCGGCAACGTCAAGGGCTGCCGGCTTGTCGCCGGCAGCCTGCAGGTTGAGGCCGAGCTGCGTGCGCCGGTAGATGTAACCCATGGCGAAAACCAGCGCGACCGCCAGATAGACGATGAGATGCTGCCTGAACAGCGCCGGCCCGATGACCGGAATGTCCGACAGCAACGGAATGACCGTCACGTCCACCGCCGGCAAGCGGGGATAGCTGCGCGAGAACTGGAAATGGTGGAGCAGTGCCGTCAGGCCCTCAAGCCCCAGGGTCAGCGCGATGCCGATGACGATCTGGTTCAGCCCGATGCGCACGCAAAGCAGCGCCATGACCAGCGCCACCGCGACACCGCCGCCGGCGCCAGTGAGAAAGCCCAGCCACAGCGACCCGGAATAAAAGGCGCCGACGAAACCGAGATAGGCGCCGGCCAGCATCATGCCCTCGATGCCGATGTTGAGCACCCCGGCCTTTTCCGACATCTGTTCGCCGAGGCCGGCCAGCAGCAGAGGGATCGCCGCGGTGACCGCGCCGAACAAAAGCGCGCTGAGAAAGGCTTCGCTGAACAGCCCGGTCATGGCTTCAGGCCTTTCGCGACTGGTTATAGCGGTGATCAATGTATTCGGCGAGCGCGAGCACGATCAGCACGATGGAGACGAGCACCAGCGTGAAATGGTTGGGCACGCCGAGCCGGCGGGCCGCGCTCTCTCCGCCGATCGACAGCACCGAAAGCAGGAACACGAAACCGATCGCGGCAAAGCCGTTCATGCGGGCGAGGAACACGACGGGGATGACAGCCAGCCCGTAAGCGGGGTTCCAGTCCGCGCGCACATTGCCCTGGACGCCGAGGATATCGACAGCGCCGGCAAGACCGGCCAGCCCGGCCGAAATGGCGAAGACGGCAATGGTGAGCTTCGGCACGCCGAGCCCCGCATGGATGGCCGCGCGTGGGTTAGCCCCGACGATCCTCAACTTCAGGCCGAAGGCCGTGCGCGTCATCACCAGATGCACGGTGATGATCGCCACCAGTCCCAGAAGCAATCCGCTTGTGATGGTCGTGTCGAACAGGCGCGGCAGCCGGTCCTCGACCGGCAAGGTGCGGGTCTGCGGCACGGTTGTGCCCGGATCGCGAAACATCAGCTTGACCAGCACGTTGGCAAGCGAGGTGCCCAGAAACGTCATCATCAGCGTGGTGATGATCTCGTTGACGCCTTGATAGGCCCGCAAAAGGGCCGGCACCAGCGACCAGACCATTGCAACCAACATGGCGATGACGAACGAGCAGATCAGCGCCAGCCAGGCCGGCATGACCTCCACGAGAACCGGAGCGCTGGCCGCCGCCGTTACCGCGCCGAGCAGGAACTGGCCATCACCGCCGAGATTCCACATGCCGGCGCGAAAAGCCACGATCAGGCCGGCGGCAAGAAACAGCAGCGGCGCCATGCGCGTCAGCGTCTGTTGGATGCCGAGCGGCGATAAAAGCCCTCTCTTGAGGACAAAGCCATAATAGGCAAGCGGGTCGACGCCGACGGCAAGCAGGATGCAGCCGGCGATGATCAACGCGGCCAGGATCGGGCCGAGGGTCATCAGCAGCCGATGCTGGATGTCGCGGCGCGTCGCCACCGCGGCCGTGGCATCGAGGGCGGTTGCGCCGGCAGCTGGTGCGGTGTCGATGCTCATGCGGCAAGCCCGATCATCAAGCGACCGACCTTGGTGCGGGCGTCGTCGGCATTCTCGACGGTGCCGACGAGCGACCCGTTCGAGATGACGGCGATGCGGTCGCACATGCTGAGCAACTCTTCGAGATCGGTGGAGATGAGGAGCACGGCAAGGCCGCGAGCCGCCGTATCGCGGATTCGCTGGCGCGAAGCCAATGTGTTGGCGAGATCGAGCCCATAGGTTGGCTTGTTGAAGATCACCACTTTTGCGCCTTCGGCGAGTTCGCGCGCCAGCAGCACCTTCTGGATATTGCCGCCAGAGAGCCGAGCGACCGGCGTCTTCAGGCTTGGCGTGCGCACGTCATATTCGCGGACCAGTTGGGCCGCGCGCTTGTCGATTTCGGCGCGCTGCTCGACGCCTCTGCGCCAGAAGGGCGCCGCGCCAACCTGCTTCAGGAAGAAATTGATCGAGACCGGGAAGGTCCCGACCGTGCCCTCGCCGAGCCGGTCGTCGGTCAGGTAACGCAGGCCTCTCTGGCGGCGTTCGCCGACGCTCAGCGCCTCGATGGGCTCTCCCTGCAGCCGCACCGAACCGCCCACCGTCGCACGCTGGCCGGCCAACGCCTCCGCCAATTGCTTCTGGCCATTGCCGTCGATACCGGCGATGCCCAGCAGCTCGCCTGGACGGATATCGAACGAAATCGACGACAGGCCCGGTGCATCGTCTGTCGGCGCAACGCCGAGATCATGGACCTGAAGCAGCGGAGCCGCTTCGGCGCGGACGGTGCGAATAGGACGCTCGGCCGCTTCCGGGTCGTCCTTCTGCTTGCCGAACATCAATTCCACGATCTCGGAGATGATCGCCTGCTCGCCCAGCGCGCGAAACCGCTCGGGAGGAATCTCGCCGACCTTGCGGCCGAGTTTCAGCACCGAGATGCGATCGCCGAAGGCCGCCGCTTCCTTGAGCTTGTGGGTGATGAAGACGATCGCCAACCCCTGCTCGACCAAGCGGCGCATCAGTGCGCCCAGCTCATCGATACCCTTCGGCGTCAGCATCGAGGTCGACTCGTCGAGGATCAGAAGCCGGCTGTTGCGCACCATGGCGCGCAGGATCTCGACCTGCTGCTGCTCACCGAGCGAAAGCTCGGACACCTTGGCATGCAGCTTTACCGTGATGCCGAGCGTTCTGGTGATCTCGGCGACGCGCGCTTCCAATTCTTCGGTCTTGGGGCGCTGCCACCACGGTCCGCCGAGCAACAGGTTTTCCGCGACTGTCAGTGTCGGCACCAGCATCATGTGCTGGAATACGGTTCCGATGCCAAGCGCCAGTGCATGGCGGGGCGAAGTGATCGCGGTCGGCTCGCCGTCGACCAATATGCGCCCCTCGTCCGGCTGCTGCAGACCCGACAGCATGCCTATCAGAGTGGATTTTCCGGCGCCGTTTTCGCCGAGAAGCACATGCACTTCACCTGGACGGATCTCCAGATCGACGCTGTCGTTGGCGACGACGCCGGGGAACCGTTTGGTGACGCCTTCAAGCGCGACGATATCGCGCTTAGCGACCGACAATGAGGAAGCACTGCTCATAAAAGCCAAGGCCTTGAAAATATGAAATCGGTCCGGAGGGGCGAACGGATCGCCCCTCCGGCAGCCTGCTGTTAATCGCCTTACTGGGCGACGCTGGTCATCAGCGCCCTGACGGCGGCTGCATCATAGACCGGATCGACCTTGGTCTTGCCGGAAATGACGTCTTCGCGCAGCGCCTGGATCTCAGCCCAAATATTGTCCGGGATCGCAGCGGTCTTCAGAAGCTTGACGGAATCGTCCTTGAGGCCGATCGAGTAGCTCTTCGTGCCGAACGTGTCGGCCTTCAGGTCTGCGATCATCGCCGCATAGACCGGCTCGATGTTCCAGACCACCGACGACAGCAGGAAACCTTTGTCGATGGGCGTCTTGTCGCCGATGACATCGATGAAATAGACCTTGCCGCCATCCCCGGCCTTGGTCGTCTCGACCGCCTGCAGCATGCCGAAGCTCGAGCCGTTGCCCTGGCCGAAGATGATGTCGGCGCCCGATGCGATCACGCTTTCGGTGACGCGCTTGCCGCCGGCCGCATCGCTGTAGGCGGCAGGTCCGATCACAGCATAGGTAACCTTGACGTCCTGGCTCTCGGCCTTCACGCCCTGCGCAAACGCTGCCGACTGCGAGTTCCACGACGGAGGCTCGCCGGACACGACGATGCCGACCGACTTGGAGCGCGACATCTTGGCGGCGAGACGGCCGGCAAGATACGAACCCTCATGACCGCTCAGCGTGTAGTCGGCGACGAGGCCCTTCTCCAGACCGGTCGGTGTGTCGACGATCGCCACCGGCACCTTGGTTTCCTTGGCGATTTCGGGAGCCGAGGTGTTGTAGCCGCTGGCATGAGCGATCAGCAGGCTGGCGCCGTCAGCCGCCAATTCGCGCAGTGTCGGCCGCACGTCGCCATAGCCGAGCCCCTGCGCCACGACTATCTCGACACCGGCAGCTTTCGCCGCCGCCTTGGCAGCGTCGATACCTTGCTGGTTCCAGCCATAATCGGTGCCTTCTTCCGGCGTCAGGATGGCAATGGACTTGACCTCGGCGGCAAGTGCGTTGCCGAGCAAGAGGCCGCTCAATATAACAGCGCTTACGCTGCTCTTCAAAAACTTAGACATGTTACCCTCTCTGTTCGGTTGACCCAAGATATTCTTATTGTTATTGCGCAAAAGCGAGGTAGACTTCCTGAACAATTATATCAGGAGTTCAAGCAAGGTGGTTGTGCGATATGTCCTTCCGATAACGCTGGCGTTCACCTCGTTCGCCAACGCGGTTGAATTGCGGCACATCACTGTGCGGACCGGCACCGACGGGCTCGATCCCGTGCCGCTGACGATCTCGAATGCGGGGCGCGAGGCGCTTTCCTGCAACGCCGACTTCGCCCACTGGTATTCGGCCACGATCGCCACCGCGGCGCCTGGCAAGAGCGCACGTGTCGAGCTGTGGTTCGATCCAAAGACCGGGACGTTTGCGATTCTCAACGACAAGCGCGAAAACCTGCCTGTCGAGCGGCTGTGGTGCGGCCTGGCCGGCCACGCCTACACCAGCCGCGTGCAGATCGCGCTCGACCGGGCCAGTGCCGCAAAGGGGCAAGTGGCCGTGACATGCGGCAGCGCGGACGGCAGGCTGGCCTGCCGGTAGACGCTGACTGTTTGCCACTTCAGACACCGCCGGAACCTTCACTCTGCCGCCAGGAATTTGTCGGTAAAGACGTCGTCTGCCGACAGGGCCGTTTTGAGCACGCCCTGATCCGTCAGCGTCTTCAAGGTCTCTTCCCATTTGGTCTTTGTCATCCAGCCGAGGCCGTGTTCCTTCGTCGCCGGGCTGTTGAACGTCGAGGCGATGTCCGCCTTGAGCTGGGCCAGCAGCACGTCCTTCTTTTCGGCATAGCCAGGAACGGCCTTGGCGGTGATCTCGGCGGCTTCTTCCG
Organism: Mesorhizobium sp. M6A.T.Cr.TU.017.01.1.1; assembly: GCF_004023115.1. NCBI lineage: Bacteria > Pseudomonadati > Pseudomonadota > Alphaproteobacteria > Hyphomicrobiales > Phyllobacteriaceae > Mesorhizobium > Mesorhizobium sp. M6A.T.Cr.TU.017.01.1.1. The sequence goes on along the minus strand of NZ_RZTA01000077.1, from coordinate 23,989 downwards.
GATGGGCCGCGACATAGTCGAAAGCTTCCCTGTAGGCCTTCACGAAACGGCGCACGACATCAGGCTTGTCCTTGATCATCGCTTCAGAGGTGAACAACCCCGAGCCGTAGGCTTTCCAGCCGTGATCGGCGCCGAGCATGATGCTCAGCGACCCCGGGCCGCCGGCCTTGGCCTCGAGTTCGGGCACCTCTGCGTCGAGATAGCCAACCACCGTCTGCACACGCCCGAGCAGTAGGTAACTCTCGTAAGGCGGCGAGACGCTGTTGAGCGTCATGTCCTTCTCGCTCATGCCGTTGGCAGCCAGGAAGCCTCTGAAGAAGATGTAGGTGGATCCTGCCGGGTGGATGCCGATGGTCAGGCCCTTGAGGTCGGTTGGCTTGGTCAGCTTGAGCGTCTTGGCGAGCGAGATAATGCCCAGCGGCGACTGCTGGTTGACCGCCGCCAGCGCCACGACGGGAACATTCTGCGATCTTGCCACGGCAAGCGTGGGAAGATCGCCGAAGCCGAATTCAGCGTTGCCGTTGCCCACCAGGCGCATGGCGTCTGGCGAGCCGGAGCCCTTGCGGACCTCGCTCACATCGATGTCGTTCTTGGCGAAAAAGCCCTTGTCCTTGCCGACAAAGAACATGGCGTGATTGCCGCGCACGACCCAATCGAGCTGAACGTTGACCTTATCCGCCGCCAGCGCCGCGTTCGAGAAGCCAAGCGCGCCGACAAACGCCGCAAAGGTGGCTGCCTTGATAAGAGAGCGTCTCAGCATGTTTGTTCCCTTCTTTGATCTTGGTTGTTCGAGAAGCCTAGGCCTGGCTGAATTTCGGCGCCCACGGCACCACGATGCGTTCGAGAATTTCGGCTGCGTAGTAGAAGGCGATGCCGAGCACGGAAACGAGCAGCAGCGCCGCAAAGACCAAGGGCGTGTCGAGTTGGGTCGACGCGAACTGGATGACGTAGCCGAGCCCGTCCGAGGCTCCGGCAAATTCGCCGACGATCGCGCCGATCACACTCAGGGTCGCTGCAATTTTGGTTCCAGCCATCAGGCTCGGAAGCGAGTGGGGAACACGGATCCTGAACAGTATCTGGGTCGGGCTGGCACCGACCGAATTCATCAGCGACAGAAGCGAACGGTCGACCGATTGCATGCCCGCCAGCATCGACAGCGTCACCGGGAAGAAGGCGATGACCAGAATCAGACCGATCTTGGGTGCAAGCCCGTAGCCGAACCAGAGGATGAAGATCGGCGCCAGCGCAACTTTCGGCACGTTCTGGAACAACACGACGAGCGGGTATAGAGCGCGGCCCAGCCAGTCGAAACGCACGATGACGAGAGCAAGCGCAATGCCGACTATGACCGAGACAAGAAAGCCAAACAGGATTTCGCCCGCCGTGACCACCGTCGCCTGCATGAGAGTGCCCCATTGCGCGACCAGCGATTTCGCAATCTCGGATGGGGCAGGAACGATAAAGGAGGAAATGGAGAATATCCGCACCGCGGCTTCCCACAACACGATCGTCACCAGCAAAAGGATGACCGCCGGAAGCCAGCTGCTTGTCGCCGCGTTCCAGCCGGAAACCGGCTGTGGCTGGGAGAGGTTCATGAGAGGTTGCTCGCTCACGTCGCGTCTCCTGGCTCATGACTGGATCGCAGCATGGTCCGAAGCTGAAGCACCAGCCTGACGAATTCGGGGACTTCGGTCACGGAAGTGTCGCGCGGATAAGGCAGCGGAATGTCCAGGCTCTGGGTAATGCGCCCTGGGTTGATTCCCAGCACATGAACCTGGCGCGACAACTGAATGGCTTCGTCGATCGAATGCGTCACCAGGACGATCGTCTTGCCGGTCCGCTGCCATATCTCCAGCAGCGACTGGCCCATCGAATCGCGCGTGATCGCGTCAAGCGCGCCAAACGGCTCGTCCATCAGCAAGACCGCCGGATCGAGCGCCAAAGCCCGGGCGATGGCCACCCGCTGACGCATGCCGCCAGACAGTTCGTTTGGGCGCTTGTGGGCGGCATCGCCAAGCCCGACCAGTTCCAGCATCTCCTGCCCACGCGCTCGCAGCGCCGCGCGCGACATCGACTTGTCGGCGATACCGAGCAGCATCGAGGCATTGTCGACGGCGTTTTTCCACGGCAGCAGATTGGCGTCCTGGAAGACGAGACCGATCATCCGTTTGCGCGCCGCCTCGCCTGGTGAAACGCCGGCGACCGAGACGCTGCCGCTGCTCGGGTTGACCAGCCCAGCCAGCACTTTGAGCAATGTGCTCTTGCCGCAACCCGAAGGGCCGATGAGGGATACGAACGACCCTTGGGGAACCGAAAGGTCAATATCCCTAAGGATCAGCTGCCGGTTCTGATCCGTGCCCATGACCACCGAAACACCCTTGGTGGAAATGAGATCGTCGTGGCGGATGTGGGTCGGTCTGCCACCGGCGGGTCGAATGGTTTCAACCTGCATGGCTGGCTGCCCCATACGCGTTCATTACTTGCACCCCCGCCTTGACGGCGATGTTCCCGGCCCCATGCGCACAAGCGGCCAACCGGCAGAACTCCCCAACCCGGCTGCGCGCAACTTGTGCCATCGCCTACTCCCGGCCTTCGAGGATGCGGCGCACGGCGACCAGCTTGCGCGCCCGTTCGCCTTGCAGCGCCTTAATCTGCTCGGGCGTGTAGGAGAACATGCCCTCGCCCGATTTGATGCCGAACTTTGATGCGCCGGTCTTCTCCAGAACCATCGGCGCGACATCATCACGATTGGAAAGATCGGCGTTGAGGAACGACGAGACGGATTTGTAGATATCGAGGCCGGCCATATCGAGCAGCGCCATTGGCCCGATAACGGCGATCTTGTAGCCGATGCCCCAGGAGACGCAGGTATCGAGATCCTCCGGCTCGATGACGCCGCGCTCAACCAGGTCGACAGCCTCGCGCAGCAGCGCGTAAAGCACGCGATTTTCGACGAAGCCGGGAACGTCTTTCTTCACGACCACCGGCAACAGGCCGATCGAGCGGATCAGCTCGCGTATGGTCGCCACGGTTTCAGGCGCGGTCTTCTCGCCGCCGATCACCTCGATCATCGGAATAATGTGCGGCGGGTTCGACCAGTGCATGCCGACCATCCGTTGGGGATGGGAGATATGGGCCTGCAGCTTGGTGATCGGAATGCCTGAGGTATCCGAGGCGACGATCACCGAAGAACCGATCAGCGGGTCGATGGCGCGATAGGTCTCGGCCTTGATGTCGATATTCTCAGGCACGTTCTCGATGACCAGCTCCGCACCATCGACAGCCTCGGCGAGGGTGCGGACGAACCGCGCCGTGCCCGCGCCCGCAGTCGGCCCCTTGATGTCGAGCCGGTCCAGAACCCCGCCGGCCAAATCGAGCATGCCGCGGGCGCGTTCGACCGCAACTTCGGAAACATCATACGCCGCCACGTCGAGCCCGCCACGCGAAAGCCGCGCGGCGATGCCCGGACCCATCGTTCCCAGTCCGATGAGGGCGGCGCGCTTGATCATCATGCGGCCTTTGCGGGAGCCGCGGCGGTCGCCGCCTTGAAGGCCGGCCGAGCGGCGATTGCGGCCACCCAGCGCTCCAGATTCGGCAGCGACGGCCGGTCGATCTTGAAGTCGATGCAGCGCTTCAGGATCGGCGCGCAGGCGATGTCGGCAATGGTCAGCTTGCCCAGCGCCAGGAAATCCTTGCCGGCCAGATGCCCGTCAATGATCTTGAGTTGCGCCACAAGGTCCTTCACCTGTTCCTTATATTCGGCGGTTTGCTCTTCGGGCGTCAGCTTCGCACCCTTGAAGGCGGCCAGATAACCGGGATTGACCGCCGCCAGCAGAAAATCCATCCAGCGCTCGACCTCGGTCTTTTCGGCAGGGGTGGCGCCGTTCAGCTGTTCGCCGCCGGATGCCGCGAGATAGCGCAGGATGGTGTTGGACTCCCAGATCACGATGTCGCCGTCGACCAGCGTTGGGACTTTGGACGTCGGGTTGAGTGCCTTGTATTCGGCCGTCTGGGTGTTTTCGAATTGGCGGCCGTAATCCTCGCGCTTATATAGCGCACCAAGCTCTTCGAGCATGAAGAGCACCTTTTGAACGTTGCCCGATGTCTGGCGTCCCAAAAGCTTGTACATGTCGTCTCCTCGATTGTGTCGTGGCCTATTTGCCGGCCGGCAGCGGCTTGTAGACGATGGCATCCATTTCGATCTTGGTGTTGATGACCGCCTTTGCCTCGACGGTCGTGCGTGCCAGCACCGCGTCACCGATCCCTTCGAGGAACGCCTTGTTGTAGCGGCCGAAGTCGCGCGTATCCTCGAGATAGGTGGTGATCCGCACGACATCGGAGAGCGTTGCACCCTCGTCGGCAATGACGCGCGCGATGGTCTTCAGCGTCGCCAGCGTCTCTTCCTCGATCGTGCCGCTGATCATGTTGTTGTTCTCGTCCTTCGGCACCTGGCCGGAGACGAAAATGAAATCACCGGCACGCACCGCCGGATGAAACGGCAGGTTCGGATTCTTCTTGCCGATGGCGTAGTGGCTGGCGGATTTTCGCGTGCTGTCGCTCAACCTATCCCCCTAGAGAACGCTGGTTTCGATGATATCGACGCCACGGATACGGTCGATCAGGTAGACGATGCCGCGGTCGTCGATGGTGACGTCGTTGGAAGAGGAACGCTCGGCGCCTTCAGGCGCATCGGGCATGAAATGGCCGACCTCCTTGGGTGCGAACGGGTCGGCGATGTCGACCAGCCGCAGCCCCTGCGCGAACCATGCAAACGGAATGATGGTGCCCTTGAACCGTTCGGAAGGCTGATGGCAGCCGGTCATCGGCGGTTGCGGTGCGCCGTCCGGGTCGAGGCCGGGCACCTGGAAGGTCGCGATCGGCAGCGGATTCGTCTCGTCGGTGATGTCATAGATCCAGGTGAAAGCCGGCGGCGAAGGCCGGAGCTTGGCGACATCCTCGTCCGCCACCACCATGATGTTGCGGCCCTTGAGCGGCTGCGGGATCGGCAGGCACGTATGCGTGGGATGCGGAAAACTTGGGCTCGAATTGATATGCGAGACAAGCTTCGGCTTCGAAATGTCGGAAATGTCGAGGATGAACAGGCCGTGATGCCAGTAGCTGACATAGAGCCGGTCGCCCATGCGCAGCGGATGGTGGCAGCGTGGCGTGACGTAGTCATGCCACGGATACTCTTCACCGCCGCCGGTCCACTGGCCTGGTATCCACCAGCGCCCGACCTCGACCGGGCTCGCCGGATCGATCAGGTCGAGGATCATTACGATGTTGCCGACATAGCCGTCGGCGGTTGGCGAGATATAGGCGTAGCGGCCGTCATAGTCGTAGCGATGCACGCCATGGCCGCCGGTTATCCACTTCGAGATGAGCTTCGGCTCTGCCGGCCGGCTCGTGTCGTAAAGCGCCAGGCCACCGCCGAAATCGGCAGGGCCCGCATCGCCGAAGCGCTCGTGGTTGATGATCATCAGACCGTCCTGGGCGCGCACCTTGTGTGAATGCCAACCCGGCGGAACATCGATCGTCGCGATCTTCTTCGGATTGCGCGGATCGGAAATATCGACCAGCGTCGTGCCGCTCGGCGGACGCATGTGGCCGATATAGAGAATGTTGCGGTCGACCCAGACCTGACCACCGCCCGGACAGTCGATATGGCCGATCAGCTTTGTGTTGAACGCCGAAACCAAATGCATACGCCCTTGCTGCTGAAAACGTCTTTTTCGGTGTCCGCGCCGCTATGGCGGCGCGGACAGGTTTCCGCTGCAAAAGCTAGACGATGCGGAGTAGATCGCCGGCCTGGTTGCGGCCCCAGCGCTTGTAGAGGAGCAGCGCCTTCTGGGTCGGCGCATCGGTCGCGCCGAAGAAGATGACCGGCTCGGACGAGGAGCCATTGACGTGCTCGACCCAGGAACCACCCGGTATGGCGATCGTGTCGAACTGGTTCCAGTCGTAGCGTTTGCCGTCGATGATTGAATGGCCATTGCCGCGGAACGGCGCCAACAGCAGGCTGGCGGTCTCGCGCTGCGGCAGCGTCTTTTCGCCCGGCCGCAACATCTGGACGTAGAAGTTGATCGTGTGGAAGACCGGGCCGCCGGTGGTGGGGTCGACATAGTCGATGACGATACCTTCGTGCGGATCGCCGTCCCAATCCTTGTGGGCATCGAGGATCGCTTCCATCTTCTCCCAGCGATAGACATACATCGGCGACGACAGGCCGCCGCCGCGTTTGTGGTCGACGAAGCGCGGCATCAGGCCGCCCTCCCCATAGATGCGTTGCGAATAATCGCTCGGGAAACGGGCGGTCTGCACCTTCTTCTCGACTTCCTTGCCGTCGACCATCTCGGTGTATTTGTGGTCGAAATGCACGGCGTGCAGTGTCTCGACCAGCGGCAGGTCGAGAACCGAAAGGTTGACTGCCTGCTCGCCGCCGACAGTGCCGTGATTGTGCCAGGCATCATTGGGTGTCAGCACCATGTCGCCGGGGCCGAAAACCACATCCTCGCCTTCGACGCCGGTAAAGTTGCCCTTGCCGGTCAGGCCAAAACGTATGGCGCTCGGCGAGTGCTTGTGCGGCGGCATGATCTCGTCTGGATCATTCAGGCGATAGGCGGTGTACATCGTGCTGACCGATGCGCGCTTGGGCGCAAGACCGGGATTGACCAGGATCAGCGAGCGGCGCTCGCTATCGTCCATGGTGACCAGCTCGGCGGCGCGCTGCAGCAGCGGCTCGATGTCGGCATAGGACCAGACGAAGGGTATCGCCTTCGACGTCGCCATGAGCTGCTTAATCTCGTCGTGATCGACGCCTTCCGATGTCGCCCAGAACGGAAACATGTTCTTTTCGTAGAGGGCGTCATACAGGCCCTTCAGCGCGGCCTTCTTGTTGGTGACGGCAAGGTCTGCTGGTTGCGCCATGGACATGTCTGACACCTCTCTTCGCGAAGAAAATGCATTTAACCAACTCAACCGTATTCGGATTGGTTTTGCTCGACAATCCCAAAACTGAGAATTTTTTAAGTTTTTGGTTGAGTGCTTTTCTGAAAGGCAAATGCCCCGAAAAGCGGCAGAAAAACTCGGAAATGCGCGAGAAAACGGATAATCGAGCAGATGCAGATCAAACTACCGCGACCGTAGCAATTGCTCGGCAGCCCAACCAATTCGAATTTTTCTTTCAACCAAAGGATTTTGGTTGAACACCGGGCGCCGCCAATCAGGCCGCCATGGCTTGTTCAGCACGGCTGCGGATCAGGTCCGAGGCCTTTTCGGCGATCATGATGACCGCCGCATTGATGTTCCCGCAGATGAGGTCCGGCATCACGGAAGCATCCACTGCGCGAAGACCGGCAACACCGCGCACCCGCAGTTCGGGATCGACCACCGACCCGGCGTCGACACCCATGCGACAGGTGCCGCCGGGATGGTGCACGGTAATCGAGGTCTTGCGAATATGCTCATCGATCTCGTCGTCGCTCTGGCATTGCGGCCCCGGAAAGAATTCCGAGGCGATAAACGGCGTCATCGACGGTTGCGCAGCGAGGTTGCGCGCCACGCGGAAGCCGGCGCGGAGCGACTGCCAGTCACGCGGTGAGGACAGGAAATTCTGGTGGATCAGCGGCGCGGCCAACGGGTCGCTCGACGCCAGCTTCACGCTCCCCCTGCTCTCCGGCTGGACGGCGACGATGCGCGTCGCAAAACCATCGGCGAAGGGCGCCTTGAATGGTGCCATGTAGGGCCATGCGGCAAGCGGTGCAGCCGTGAAAAGCAGTTGGACGTCCGGCAATGGCCGACTTGCATCGCTTTTCAGGAATGCCACGACCCCGCCAGGCACATCGCCAGAAAAGCCCTTGCCGGTGAGATAGGTCTTGACGAAATCCAGCCCGATACGATCGGCCCGCATCATCTTGAGGAATGGTCCCGGCTGCTTGCGCCGATACATCAAAATGACTGAAACGTGGTCCTGCAGGTTCTTGCCGACCTGCGGACGGTCGACTTTCGCCTCGATACCATGCGCGGCGAGCTCGCCACTATCGCCGATCCCCGACAGCATCAGCAGTTGAGGCGTATTGATGACACCACCGGCAAGCAGGACCTCACGCCGTGCCAAAACCTGGTGGCTCGCGCCGCCTCTGGTATAGGCGATGCCGGTCGCGCGCCCATCCTTCAGCAGGATCCTCGTCGCCATCGCGCCGGTCAGCACCTTGACATTGCTGCGGCGCATGGCGGGACGCAGATAGGCCGACGCGGTCGAGCAGCGGCGACCGTTTGCGATCGTCATCTGCAGGCGACCAAAACCTTCCTGCACGGCGCCATTATAGTCGTCGGTCTGAGGATATCCGGCATCCCGGCTGGCGGTGGCAAAAGCATCGATCAGCTCGTCCTTGTAGCGGCAGAACTGGGTGTTCAGCGGACCGCTGCCGCCGCGATAGTCGCTCTCGCCCTTTTCCCAGCGCTCCTGCTTCTTGAAATAGGGCAGCACCTTGTCGAACGACCAATCGGTCAGGCCGCTGGCCGCCCAGCGATCATAGTCGCCACGATTGCCGCGCACATAGGCCATGGCGTTGGTGGAGGAGGAGCCGCCGATGACCTTGCCGCGTGCGCATTCGACCTTGCGTCCGCCGACATTGGCCTCGGGCTCGCAGAAATACATCCAGTCGTGACGGCGCTCGGTCAGAATCTTGCCCCAGCCAAGCGGGATATGGATCATCGGATCGCGATCCCAGTCCCCGGCTTCCAAGAGCAGCACGGAAACATCCGGATCTTCGCTCAGGCGGTTTGCAAGCACGCAGCCGGCCGACCCGGCTCCGACAATGACATAGTCAAATGTTTCCCCAAACGGCATGCACGGTCCTCGGGAGAAGGACGGCCCCACCGAGATGTGAGCCGTCAAAGAAACAACTGCGGCACTCAACCATCGCGCAACTGGTGTTGTCAACCACTGGGCGCAGATGTAGATTGGTTGAGTTGGTTGAGTGCCGTGTTCATCGATTCCGCGTCACAAGATGATGTCAGGACGTTGAGTCGGCGGCTGCCGATCAGACAGGAGATTTGGTTTTGAACGCATTCGAGCCGCAGATCGTATCATCGGATCTCGACGACATCATTGCAGCGGTCCGCCGGTTGCAACAGGGTGGCGGCAAGTTGCCTTCCGAGCGTGACCTTGCCGAACATCTGAATGTGAAGCGTCACCAGCTTCGCAAGGCGCTCGAATTGCTGCGTCAGTCAGGCGATTTGAAACCGGCGCGCGCCAGGCGTGCGCCAACCGCCCTGCCCCGATATGGCGAGGAGCTTGTCAGGGTAACCAATCCAATCGAGGTTTTGGAATTGCGCCTGCTGATGGAGCCGGGCCTCGCCCGGCTGGCATCGCTGCGCGCTTCGTCATTCGAGACGGCCCGGATCATCGATGCGGCAACCACGCCGGAGAATGCCTCGTCGGGCGCAGTCGATTTCGCGTTTCATCTCGCCATCGTTGCAGCCGCTCGCAACCATCTTGCCGCTGAATTCTACAAGATGCTGCGCCAGGTCGGGGTCGATGCGCGGGTGAAGATCGCACGCACCGCGGCACCCACCTGCCCCAAGCGGATCGCCGAGCGCGACGGCGAACATCGTCTGATTGCCGAAGCGATCTCGAAACGCGACCCGGAAGCGGCCGAGGCGGCGATGCGCGCGCATTTGCTGTCCGTGCAAAGACAGATCACCGAACGATCGAATGCCGGCGCCTTTGCCGCATAAGCGTGTTTTCCTATTAGCCAGGCAGCCTGCGCGGGGACTTCAAAAGTGAAACGTCATTTCGACGTGCTGGTCGTCGGCGCGGGATCGGCCGGCTCGGTGGTGGCCAGCCGGCTGAGCGAGGACCGATCATGCCAGGTCGGCCTGATCGAGGCCGGGGTGATGCCGTCCGATCCCGACATCGCCAACCCGCTGAAATGGACGATGCTGCAAGGCCGCGCCTACGACTGGGCCTATCGGACAGTGCCGCAACCCTTTACCGCAAACCGCGTGCACGAATGGCCACGTGGAAAGATCGTCGGCGGTTCGAGCTGCCTGCATGCCATGGCCTATGTGCGTGGTCATCCCGATGATTTCGAACCCTGGGCGGCTGCCGGCGGCGAGCGCTGGTCCTTTTCGGGCTTGTTGCCGGGCTTTGTCCGCAGTGAAGCTTTCACCGCCTTCGATGCGCCGTCGCGCGGCCGTAGCGGACCGTTGGACGTCTACCTGCCGGATGCAGAGGTCAGCCCCGTCGTCCGCGCCTATATGGCCGCCGGACGGGCCATGGGAATCTCCGCCTTGACCGATCACAACAGCGGCGAGCTGGCCGGCACCAGCCCCAATTCGCTGAACATCCGCGCCGGCCGGCGCCTGAGCGTCGCCGATGCCTATCTGCCGCCGGAGGTCAGGGCACGACCGAACCTTGCCTTGCTCACCGCCCACGAGGTCGAGCACCTCCTGCTGGAGGGCCAGCGGGCCACGGGTGTGGCTGTCGTGCGTGACGGAGAGACCACGACGGTCTCCGCCGACAGGATCGTTCTTTGCGCCGGCGCGGTGTCGTCGCCGCTCATCCTCATGCGGTCGGGCATTGGCGATGCGGATACGCTGACGCAAGCGGGGATACGCTGCCTCGCCGACCGAAGCGATGTCGGCCGCAATTTGCAGGACCATCTGCTGGTTCTTGGAAATGTCTACAGCACCAAAAAACCGCTGCCGCCGTCGCGCCTGCAGCACTCGGAATCGCTGATGTACCTGCATGGCAGCGATATTACTCGTTCGACGGGAAGCCCCGATATCGTGCTCGCCTGCGTCGTTGCCCCATCAGCCGCAGACGGCCTGAGTGCCCCGCCCTATGGCTCGGCTTTCACGATTCTATGCGGCGTCACCCATCCGACCAGCCGTGGGCGCATCGCACCGAGCGGGCCGGGCCGGGCCGATGCACCCATCATCGACCCGCATTATCTCGAAACCGAACACGACCGGGCGGTTTTCAGGACGGCCCTGAAGACGGCGCGCACCATTGGTCATCATCCAGCGCTCGACGAATGGCGCGACGTGGAAGTCCTGCCGGGATCGCCGGTGCGGTCGGACGCCGATCTTGACGCTTTCATCGCGAGCGCCGCTTCCACACATCATCATCCTGCCGGCACGTGCAGGATGGGCGGGGATGCCGACGCCGTCGTCGACCCGGATTTGCGGCTGAACGGCTTCGACAACGTCTTCATCGTCGACGCGTCAGTGATGCCGACGATCCCGAGCGGGCCGATCAACGCCGCCGTAGTCGCAATCGCGGAAACCTGGGCGACAGCCTCGGCTAGCGCGTGACCCTAAAAGTCGGAATCATATCGAGCGCAATGCGGGCTAATCGAGATCGGCCGGGCGTGGCCTGAACCGGATCGATGCCGGACGGCCTATTCCGCCCAGAGCTCGCGGCGCAGTTCGTGCCAGCTTTCCTTGTCCGGCGCGACAAGAAGGCCGCCTCCGACATGCGAAGGCAGATAGGCGCTGCCGTCGAAACGCGCCGCGTAACCACCTGCCTCGGCATGAATCAGCACACCGGCCAGATGATCCCACGGCATCAGCTTGTTGTAGACGACGAAGTGGGCGTGGCCGCTCGCCAGCAGGCGGTATTCGTGCGCCGCGCAGCGATAGCCGAACTGCGACAGGGATTTCGTCTGGTTGCGCGCCAGCCGTGACCGTTCCGGCTCGGGCATGTATTGCCAGGAAACCGCACCGGTCATTTGCGAGATCGGTGCAGGCTCGGCGACATGCACCTTCTCCAGAGTGCCATGCGCATGCCGTATGTGGCTGCCGGCACCCTTGGCGCCGATCAGCCAGTCCTTGCCAACGGGATCGTGAATGATGCCGGCGACGGTCTCGCCCTTCACCACGACGCCGAGCATGACGCCGAACAGCGGCACGCCGGAGGCGAAGTTGAAGGTGCCGTCGACCGGATCGATGACGAAGGCGAGATCGGCGTCGCCGAGACCCTGGAGCAGCGCCGGATCGTCGGAGCATGCCTCTTCGCCGACGATCATCGCCTGGGGGTAACGCTCACGCAGCCTGACGGTGATGAGCCGCTCGGCATTCACGTCGGCCTCCGTCACCAGGTCGGCTGCCGAGGTTTTTTGGCGAACCTCGCCCTCATCCAGCCGACGAAAACGCGGCATGATCTCGGCAATGGCGGCGTCGGACAGAAGGGTGGCAAGCCAGTCGATCGCGGTATCGTCAAATGTCATCGGGAATGTCTTGCCTTGTGGTGTGGGTCTCGTTGAGGGCGGCGAAATCGAACAGCTTTCTGTCGAGCAGATGCGAGGGCCGCACATTGGTCATGGCGTGGATCATCGTGTCCTTGCGGCCGGGCATGCGCTTTTCCAGGCCGTCGAGCATCGCCTTCATCGCATTGCGCTGCAAGCCATCCTGGCTCCCGCATAGATCGCACGGGATGATCGGGAATTTCATGGCGCTGGCGAATTTTTCGAGATCGGCCTCGGCACAATAGGCAAGCGGCCGCAGCACCATGACGTCGCCGTCGTCGTTGAGCAGTTTTGGCGGCATGGCGGCGAGGCGCCCACCATGGAATAGGTTCATGAAAAAGGTTTCAAGTATGTCCTCGCGGTGATGCCCGAGCACCAGCGCCGAGCAACCCTCCTCCCGCGCGATGCGGTAGAGATGGCCGCGCCTGAGCCGCGAGCACAGCGAACAGTAGGTGCTGCCCTCGGGAAGCTTGTCGGTCACCACCGAATAAGTGTCCTGATATTCGATGCGGTGCGGGATGGCGTATTTATTGAGATAGTCGGGCAATATGTGTTTGGGAAAATTGGGCTGGCCCTGGTCTAGATTGCAGGCCAACAGCTCGACCGGCAGCAGCCCGCGCCATTTGAGGTCGAGCAGCAAAGCGAGCAGGCCATAGGAATCCTTGCCGCCCGACAAGGCAACCAGCCAGCGATCGCCTGGCCTCACCATCGAAAAATCGTCGATCGCCTGACGGGCGAGACGCAGCAGCCGTTTGCGCAGCTTGTTGAACTCGACGGAGGACGGCACATCGGCAAACAGCGGATGAAAGCCGCCTGCGGCATCGGCGATCGGTTCGAGTGTCTTGGCATCAGGCAGCATGTTCATGGCGCGTCGGCCCCAAAGGTCCTTGTTGCTGCCCGGATTAGCGCATCGGCCCGAAAATCGAAATCGATTTTCGGATGCCCAAAAGAAAAGGCCGCCTCGAGGGGCGGCCTTCGATGCTGTTGCAGATGAAGAAATCGATCAGCGCGAATAGAATTCGACGACCAGGTTCGGTTCCATCTGCACGGCGAATGGAACATCCGACAGGCCGGGGATGCGCCCGAAGGTCGCGGTCATCTTGTTGTGGTCGACCTCGATGTAATCAGGCACGTCGCGCTCGGCCAGGCCTACCGATTCCAGGACGATCACCAGCTGCTTCGACTTTTCGCGCACTTCGATGACGTCGCCCGGCTTGCAGCGGTACGAGCCGATGTTGACGCGCTTGCCGTTGACATTGATGTGGCCGTGATTGACGAACTGGCGGGCGGCAAAAATGGTCGGCACGAACTTGGCGCGGTAGACGACCGCGTCGAGACGCGATTCGAGCAGGCCGATCAGGTTCTCCGAGGTGTCGCCCTTGCGACGATCCGCCTCTTCATAGACCTTGCGGAACTGCTTTTCCGAAACGTCGCCGTAGTGACCCTTCAGCTTCTGCTTGGCACGCAGCTGCAGGCCGAAATCGGAAAGCTTGCCCTTGCGGCGCTGGCCATGCTGGCCGGGACCGTATTCGCGCTTGTTGACCGGGGATTTCGGGCGGCCCCAGATGTTTTCGCCGAGACGCCGGTCGATCTTGTATTTCGCAGATTCGCGCTTGCTCATCGCATTCCCTTTCAAAACAGTACACCCGGAACCTCATGGTCCGGGTGAAGGAAACGCGCCCTCCTCTGGCCCCCGTTTTCGAGACCTGACAGGGTTTTCCCACGCAACGCGGCGGAAAACCCACGGGACACGTCATTTTACACAAGACCCGGGAAATAGAGCGCTTCCCAAACGTCTTGCGCACATAAAGAAACCACCGGGCATTGCGGCCCGGTGTTGATGGGCTGATTAAACGGAGATTTAACCGGTGTCAAGCTTGCGGCTGGCGCCGGTGATGGCGAGTGGATACGACCCAAGGGCCGCGGCTCGGCCGCGGCTGTCAAACCATGGAACCGGAACCGACCTCCCTGCCTGGTGCGGACGAGCGGCTAGTGCTTCGCTTTCTTCTCCGGCAGGCCCTTACGTTTGGTCTCGGCAAATTCCTCGAGCTGTTTTTCGCTCATGGATTTGTACATTCCCTTCGAAGGGCCTTTGAGCTCGCTCTTCTTGGTCTCGCCACGCTTGGCGGACAATGCCGCGCCGGCAGCTTTCTGCTGGGACTTTGATGTGGCTGGCATGATCGTTTCTCCTGTTGCCAATGGGAGAAAACGTATCGGTCGGGATGATGTTCCTAAATATCAGGAAATCGCCAGCCCAAACCCCTGCATCAGGCGGCGAGTCGGGAAATCAACCCTCTTTGAGGTGAAGACAGCAAGATCGGCGCCTTCCGGCAGCGCGTCGCCGCGATTCCTGCCCTCGATGCCAACGAGCAGCGAGAGCGCCCGTCGCGCGATCGCTTCAGCTGGATCGAGCCAATCAACCGGCCAAGGTGCCGTCTTGCGCATGCGGTTGGCCAGAAAGGGATAATGGGTGCAGGCAAGCACGACGATGTCGGTCCGCAGTCCATCATGATCGACGAAGCACGGTGCGATCTCAGCACGCACGGCCTCTTCGTCGACAAAGCCCTCGCGCATATAGACCTCGGCCAGTCCCGCCAGGCCGTCGCTGCCAACCAGGCGGACATGGCATTTCTGGGCCCATTTGCTGATTAGGTCGCGCGTATACTGGCGCTTGACGGTGCCGGGCGTCGCCAGCACCGAAACAAGTCCGGAGCGCGTGCGTTCCGCCGCCGGCTTGATCGCCGGCACCGTGCCGACGAAAGGATGGCCGGGAAATCGTTCGCGCAGCGCATCGATGACCAGCGTCGAGGCGGTGTTGCAGGCGATGACCGAAATAGCTGGCGAAAAACGGGCGAGCAGCCTGCCGAACAGCTCCAGTACATGTGCCCTCAGCGCCGGTTCCTCCCAAGCCCCATAAGGGAAAGCCGCGTCGTCGGCGACATAGACGAAGCGGCGGTCGGGCATCAGCACGCGCGCTTCGCGCAGCACCGTCAGGCCGCCGATGCCGGAATCGAACATCAGGATTGGACGGGCGTTTGAAGGGTTGGTCATTGTCATTGATTAGGAGAAAGGACTGGGATTACGAGAAAAGACTGGGACTCAGAGGGAAGGCTGGGACCACGGCAGGAAGATGGTCGCACATCCGAGGGTCCATCATTTTGAAATGATGGACCCCACCAAATAACATTCGGTTACCAGTGGTAGGCCCAACGATTTGTTCCTAGCCGTTGTCTTCCGCCTTGGCGGCGCGTGCCGCGGCTGCCGGAAGCCGTCTTGGATCATCACCCGGCGATCCGTCGCCGCGCGGCATGGCCGGCGAAAACCTGTCCAGCGATGATATTATGCCGCGCAGCACCTTGAGCTCCTGCTCGGCGAAGCCGGCACGCGTCAGCACCGCGCGCAGATTGTCGACCATCTTCGGCTTCTTCGGCGCCGGACGGAAATAGCCGCGCGCCTCGAGCGCGCCTTCCAGATACGCGAACAGGCCGTGCAACTGTTCCTTGGTCGCCGGCATCATGTCAGGGCTGGAAAAATTGGTTTTCGTCTCATCTTCCAAGCCCGACTTCATCCATTCATAGGACATCAGCAGGGCCGCCTGGGCAATGTTGAGCGAAGAGAAGGCGGGATCGACCGGGAAGGTGACGATCTCGTCGGCGAGGCCGACCTCGTCATTGTAGAGCCCGAACCGCTCGCGGCCGAACAGGATGCCGGTGCGCTGCCCGGCTTGCTGGCGCGCTCTCAGCGCCCTGCCCGCCTCGACCGGTCCGCGCACCGGCTTGAAATTATCACGCGCGCGCGCCGTGGTGGCGAAGACGAAGTTCAGGTCGGCAACCGCCGAGGCCAGATCGTCAAAGACCGTGACGGCATCGATGACATGGTCGGCGCGGCTCGCGGCAGCGCGCGCCTTCTCGCTTGGCCAGCCGTCGCGCGGATTCACGAGGCGCAGTTCGGCAAGCCCAAAATTCGCCATGGCGCGCGCGACCATGCCGATATTCTCGCCGAGCTGCGGCTCGACGAGGATGATCGCCGGGCCTGCGGCAGGAGGGATGTCGTTACTGGCTTGCATGATGTCAATGAACTGCTGTTTGCGGCATTTCAGCGTCCCCTGCCATATCCGGCCGCGAAAATGAAGCGTTCACAAGGAGAGGCCGATGGCGGTAGTCGAGCCAGGCCACGCGGATCGCCGTTTGCGCGGCCAAAAATGCTTTGATATACGGGCCGCATCCCCGGCCGAAAGCCATGCGGGCAAGGCCGTTCCGATCCCCAACAATGAGGCATTCTTTCCATGGCGAAGATCAAGGTGGCGAACCCGGTCGTCGAACTCGACGGCGACGAGATGACCCGCATCATCTGGCAGTTCATCAAGGATAAGCTGATTCACCCCTATCTCGACCTCAAGCTTGAATATTACGACCTCAGCGTCGAGCACCGCGACGCCACCAACGACCAGGTGACGATCGATTCGGCCAATGCCATCAAGAAACATGGCGTTGGCGTGAAATGCGCAACGATCACGCCCGACGAGCAGCGTGTCGAGGAATTCAAGCTGAAGAAGATGTGGAAGTCGCCGAACGGCACCATCCGCAACATCCTCGGCGGCACCATCTTTCGCGAGCCGATCATCATGAAGAACGTGCCGCGGCTGGTGCCCGGCTGGACCAAGCCGATCATAGTGGGCCGTCATGCCTTCGGCGACCAGTACCGTGCCACCGACTTCCGCTTTCCCGGCAAGGGCAAGCTGACGATCAAGTTTGTCGGCGAGGACGGCAAGGTGATCGAGCATGAGGTGTTCGATGCGCCGGCCGCCGGCGTCGCCATGGCCATGTACAATCTCGACGAGTCGATCCGGGAATTTGCCCGCGCCTCGCTGAATTACGGCCTGCTGCGCAATTATCCGGTCTATCTCTCGACCAAGAACACCATCCTCAAGGCCTATGACGGCCGCTTCAAGGACATTTTCCAGGAAGTCTACGAGGCTGAGTTCGAAGCCGAATTCAAGGCGAAAAAGATCTGGTACGAGCACCGGCTGATCGACGACATGGTCGCCTCCAGCCTGAAATGGTCGGGCGGCTATGTCTGGGCCTGCAAGAACTACGATGGCGACGTGCAGTCGGACACGGTGGCGCAAGGTTTTGGGTCGCTAGGCCTGATGACCTCGGTGCTGATGACGCCGGACGGCAAGACGGTGGAGGCGGAGGCGGCACATGGCACCGTCACCCGTCACTATCGCCAGCATCAGAAGGGCGAGGAAACCTCGACCAATTCGATCGCCTCGATCTTCGCCTGGACGCGCGGGCTCGCCCATCGCGCCAAGCTCGACGACAATGCCGAGCTGAAGCGTTTTGCCGAGACGCTGGAAAGGGTCTGCATCCAGACCGTCGAGGCCGGCTTCATGACCAAGGATCTGTCGCTGCTGATCGGTCCCGACCAGCCATGGCTTTCGACCACCGGCTTCCTCGACAAGATCGACGAGAATCTGCAGAAGGCAATGGCCTGACGGCCAAACGAGATGAACAAGCTCGTCGTCTACGGGGCGGACTACAGCGTCTATGTGCGCATCGTCCGCCTCGTGCTCG
Source organism: Mesorhizobium sp. M6A.T.Cr.TU.017.01.1.1 (assembly GCF_004023115.1). NCBI lineage: Bacteria > Pseudomonadati > Pseudomonadota > Alphaproteobacteria > Hyphomicrobiales > Phyllobacteriaceae > Mesorhizobium > Mesorhizobium sp. M6A.T.Cr.TU.017.01.1.1. The sequence continues at coordinate 6,159 of NZ_RZTA01000077.1, read as the reverse complement.
AGGAAAAGGGCATCGACTATGAGCTTGTGCCGGTCGATGTCTTCGCGGCGGACGGTATTCCCCGCTGGTATTTCGGCCATCACCCGTTCGGTCGCATCCCTGCCTTCGAGCATGACGGGTTTCGGCTTTGCGAGACCAGCGCAATTGCCTGCTATGTCGACGAGGCTTTCGACGGACCGGCGCTGCAACCGGCTGATGCTCGACCCCGCGCAACCATGAACCAGATCATCGGCATGCTCGACGCCTATGCCTATCGGGCCATGGTCTGGGATGTTGCCGTCGAGCGGCTGGAGAAGACGGCGCCTGACGAGGCTTTGATCGCCGCCGGACTTCGGCAGGCGAGAACGGCATTACAGGCGCTCTCCTCGCTGAAAGCCGAGGGGCCATGGCTGTTGGGAGCGGAGCTGACGCTCGCCGACCTGCACGCCGCGCCAATCATCGGCTATTTCGTCAAGGTTGCCGAGGGTCAAAACCTGCTGGCGGAGTTTGCCGACATCCACGACTGGTGGACCCGCATAGCTCAGCGTCCAAGCTTTTCCCGAACTGAAAAGGCAGGCTGGGGCAAATGGCAGTTGTTCATTCGGGAAGGTAGATTTCCGCCTTCATGAAGGTTTTCGCACGACCTACGATCAGCACGCGATCTCCAGCCAGGTCGCATAGCAAATGCCCGCCGCGATGCGAGCATTGGAATGCCGACAGATGCGTCTTGCCGAGTTTTTCAGACCAGTAAGGCACCAGTGTCGCATGAGTGGAGCCAGTCACCGGATCCTCGGGAATGCCCGCCCCAGGCACGAAATAACGCGAGACGAAATCATGGGCTCGCACAGGCGCGGTAATGACCAGGCCAAGAGGATGAAGGGTTCCGATCCTGAGCAGATCGGGAACGAATGACCGTATGGATGCCTCGTCGGCAAGCTCGACAAACAGATTTTCGAAATTGCGGAAGCTCGAAACCGTGCCCAGAGGAAATATCTCTTGCAGCGCCAGCGTTAACTCCCCGCCGAGCGGCTGCGGCGGAAAACATGGCAGATCGAGCTGGTAGGCGCCTTCCCGTTGCGAAACCCGTAGCTCACCCACCCGCGTGGCAAAGGCCATGTCGCCAGGCACATTGTGTTCCGCGGCCAATACATGGGCGGTCGCAAGAGTAGCATGGCCACAGAAGTCGACTTCATGAACCGGCGTGAACCAGCGCAAATCCCAACTCTTGCCATTCGGCCGCGCAAACGCGGTTTCAGCAAGATTGTTCTCGTTTGCGATGGCCTGCATCACATCGTCCGATAGCCAGTCCACCAAAATGAGAACGGCAGCAGGGTTGCCCTGGAAAGCCCGTTCGGCAAAGGCGTCGACTTGATACATGGTCAACGTTGCCACATCATCCCCGCTGCCACTTCGGCCTCGCCTGACTGGTGGAGGATTCACGCAGCTTCCAGCGCCGCCTTCACCGCAGCAATCGCTTCCTCGGCTTTCGAGGCATCCGGGCCGCCGGCCTGGGCCATGTCAGGCCGACCGCCGCCGCCCTGCCCGCCCAAGGCAGCGGATGCCACGCGCACCAGATCGACGGCGCTGAAGCGAGCGGTCAGATCGTCGGTGACACCGACCACGACGCTCGCCTTGTTGTCCTCGCCGGCGCCAACGAAGACGACGATGCCGGAGCCGAGCGACTTCTTGCCGGCATCGGCCAACGGCTTCAAATCTTTTGGCGAGACGCCGGACACCGCCTTGCCAAGGAAACCGACACCGGCAATGGTTTCGTTTTCCGCAGGCACACCGGATGGCGAGCGGTCGCCCAGCGCCAGCTTCTTGCGCGCCTCGGTCAGTTCCTTTTCGAGCTTCTTGCGCTCATCGAGCAGCGCCTCGACGCGGGCCGGCACGTCGGCCGGCGAAATCTTCAGCGTGGCAGCGACCGCCTTCAGCCGTTTGTCCTGCTCGTCGAGATGCTTTCTGGCCGCCTCTCCGGTCAACGCCTCGATACGGCGCACGCCGGCGGCGACAGCGCTGTCCGACACGACGCGCACCAGACCGATATCGCCGGTCGCCCTGACATGCGTGCCGCCGCAGAGCTCGACCGAATAGGGCCGGTTGGCCTTGGCGCCATGCAAGCCCGTTCCCATCGAAACGACGCGCACTTCGTCGCCATACTTCTCGCCGAACAGCGCCATGGCGCCCTCGGCGATGGCGTCGTCGACCGACATAAGGCGCGTCGACACCGGGCTGTTCTGCACGACGATCTCGTTGGCCATGCGCTCGACCTCTTCGAGCTCGTCCGGCGAAATCGGCTTGTTGTGCGAGATGTCGAAGCGCAGACGCTCGGGCGCGACCAGCGAGCCCTTCTGCGCGACATGAGTGCCGAGCACCTCGCGCAGCGCCTCATGGATCAGATGCGTCGCGGAATGGTTCGCGCGCAGCCTGGAGCGGCGCGCATGGTCGACCTTCAGCTCGACGGTTGCGCCCGTGTTGACCGTGCCGCTGACCACCTTGCCGAGATGCACGAAAAGCCCATCGGCCTTCTTCTGCGTATCGGAGATCTCGATCGAGAACCCTTCGCCTAAAATGAGGCCGGTGTCGCCCATCTGGCCGCCGGATTCGCCATAGAACGGCGTCTGGTTGACGACCACGGCAACGGCGTCGCCCTTGGCCGCGCTGTCAACGGTCTTGCCGTCCCTGACCAGCGCCTGGATGAGGCCTTCCGCCTGCTCGGTCTCGTAACCGAGGAACTCGGTGGCGCCGTTCTTCTGGCGCACCGGGAACCACACCGTTTCGGTCGCGGCCTCGCCGGAGCCAGCCCAGCTCTTGCGCGCCTCGGCCTTCTGCTGCTCCATCGCATTGGTGAAGCCGGCAAGATCGACCGAGATGTTGCGCTGACGCAGCGCGTCCTGCGTCAGATCGAGCGGAAAGCCATAGGTGTCGTAGAGCTTGAAGGCTGTCTCGCCATCCAGCATGTCGCCGGCGCCCAGTCTTTCCGTCGCCTCCGAAAGCAGGCCCAGGCCGCGCACCAGCGTCTTGCGGAAACGCGTTTCCTCAAGCTTCAGTGTCTCGGTGATCATCTGTTCGCCGCGCACCAGTTCCGGGTAGGCCTGGCCCATCTCGCGCACCAGCGCCGGCACCAGGCGCCACATCAGCGGATCGCGGGCACCGAGCAACTGTGCATGGCGCATGGCGCGGCGCATGATGCGACGAAGCACATAGCCGCGGCCTTCATTGGACGGCAGCACGCCGTCGGCCACCAGGAAGCAAGACGAACGCAAATGATCGGCGATGACGCGGAACGATCCGACGGTGTCCGCATCCGGACCGCGGCCGAGCGCGGACGACGCAGCGTCGACCAGGTGACGGAACAGGTCGGTCTCGAAGACGCTCTCCACCCCTTGCAGAATGGAGGCCATGCGCTCCAGGCCCATGCCGGTGTCGATCGACGGGCGCGGCAGGTCGATGCGCTCGTCCTTCGTCACCTGTTCATACTGCATGAACACCAGGTTCCAGAATTCGAGAAAACGGTCGCCGTCCTCCTCGGGGCTGCCGGGAGGCCCGCCCCAGATGTGCTCGCCACGGTCGATGAAGATCTCCGAGCACGGCCCACAAGGTCCGGTGTCGCCCATCGCCCAGAAATTGTCCGAGGTCGGAATGCGGATGATGCGATCGTCGGAAAAGCCGGCGATCTTCTTCCAGAAGGAGGCGGCCTCGTCATCGGTGTGATAGACGGTGACCAGCAGCTTGTCCTGCTTCAGCCCGAACTCCTTGGTGATCAGGTTCCAGGCAAGCTCGATAGCGCGTTCCTTGAAATAGTCGCCGAACGAGAAATTGCCGAGCATCTCGAAGAAGGTCAGGTGGCGGGCGGTGTAGCCGACATTGTCGAGGTCATTGTGCTTGCCGCCGGCGCGCACACTCTTCTGAGCCGTCGTGGCACGCGAATAAGGTCGCTTTTCCAGGCCTGTGAAGACGTTCTTGAACTGCACCATGCCGGCATTGGTGAACATCAGCGTCGGATCGTTGCGCGGCACCAGCGGGCTCGACGCGACGACCTCGTGACCCTCCTTGCGGAAATAGTCGAGGAATGTCGACCGGATCTCGTTAACGCCACTCATGAATAATACTGCCTTTTAACTTTTAGAGAGAGCCGTCGGCCCGGCCGACGGCAAATGGACATGGCCTTTTAGCCGCCGCGTTGCACCCTGTCCAGAAACACGGAATTGGGCCAATTTGCAGGGCTTGTCGGTCATCTCGGCGCCGGCGCTGAAACGCAAACCGCCGGCGCTAGGCCGGCGGTTCGAAACGCAACAATACAGAACTCGATTACATGAGCTGCAGGTGATGAGCGGGAATTATGGCCAAACTCCGGCCACCACTGAGGCCTTACATGGCGCCGGCTTCGTCCTCGAAACCATCGTCGCCGCCTTCGGAACCACCATTCTCGAGGAATTTCTCCGCGATCAGCCCGGCATTCTGCCGCAGCGCCAATTCGATCTCGCGCGCCGTATCGGGATTGTCGCGCAGGAACAATTTGGCGTTCTCACGGCCCTGGCCGAGACGCTGCGAATTGTAGGAGAACCAGGCGCCCGACTTCTCGACCACGCCGGCTTTGACGCCAAGGTCGACCAGCTCGCCAGTCTTGGACACGCCCTCGCCATACATGATGTCGAATTCGACCACCTTGAAGGGCGGCGCCAGCTTGTTCTTGACGACCTTGACGCGGGTCTGGTTGCCGACGACCTCGTCGCGGTCTTTGACCGAGCCGATGCGGCGAATGTCGAGGCGGACCGAAGCATAGAATTTCAGCGCGTTGCCGCCGGTCGTGGTCTCGGGCGAACCGAACATGACGCCGATCTTCATGCGGATCTGGTTGATGAAGATGACCATGGTGTTGGAGCGCGAGATCGAGGCGGTCAGCTTGCGCAGCGCCTGGCTCATCAGGCGGGCCTGCAGGCCCGGCAGCGAATCGCCCATCTCGCCCTCAATTTCGGCGCGCGGCGTCAGCGCCGCGACCGAATCGACCACCAGCACGTCGATGGCGCCGGAACGCACCAATGTGTCGCAGATCTCCAGCGCCTGCTCGCCGGTATCGGGCTGCGAAATCAGCAGGTTCTCGAGATCGACGCCGAGCTTGCGGGCATAGACCGGATCGAGCGCATGCTCAGCATCGACGAAAGCGCAGATGCCGCCCTTCTTCTGGGCCTCGGCCACCGTGTGCAGCGCCAGCGTCGTCTTGCCCGAGCTTTCCGGCCCGTAGATCTCGACGATGCGGCCGCGCGGCAGACCGCCGACGCCAAGCGCGATGTCGAGGCCAAGCGAGCCGGTCGGCACGGTTTCGATCTCGACGACCTGCTCGTTTGCGCCGAGCCGCATGATCGAGCCCTTGCCGAAGGCACGCTCGATTTGCGACAGCGCCGCATCCAGAGCCTTTGATTTGTCCACTGCTTTGTCCTCTACAAGCCGCAAAGAATTCTGAGCCATGATACATCACCCCTTGGTCGTCAATGAAGGCCGGACAATCCGTAATCCTTATTAATTTGTACCTTTTTTGTTCTCATTTGGCAAGGGGATACAACCCATTGAAAAACAAAAAGTATCCGCATTTGTTCTTTTTTTGTTTCGCGCTTTCACGCCAAGATGTATCCCGCGTCTCCCGCAGGATCGTGCCGGCATCTTCCGAATCGCGCCTCCGGTTGCCGGGTTCCGCCGGACAACCTAGTCTTCACCTGGCAACAGCAATGGTCTCCTCGCCGGCATGATGAAGTCGCCGACAATCCTGGCCGTAGGCGGCGCCTATATAGATCGGCGCGGCCAGGTTTCGGGCACTTTCGTGCCGGCGGCGTCGAATCCCGGCACGATGCGCGAGGCTGTCGGCGGCGCCGTCTTCAATGCGCTGCGCAGCGCCGTGCGCCGCGGCGTTTCCGGCTCGCTGCTTTCGGTGCGCGGCGGTGATGTTCTGGCCGATACGGTCTCGCGCGCCATCCATGCTGCCGGCATTGCCGATCTGTCCGCGGTGTTCCTCGATCGCGCGACGCCGAGCAACACGATGCTGGTCGACGGCGACGGTGCGCTGATCGTCGGCCTTGCCGACATGGCGCTCTACGATCTGGCGCTTGCCAAGCAGATCCGCCGCGCCAAGGTGCGCGAGGCGATCAGCGCTGCCGATGGCAGGTTTGCGTCGCACAGGATCGC
>NZ_RZTA01000076.1:27491-32471 GCF_004023115.1 Mesorhizobium sp. M6A.T.Cr.TU.017.01.1.1 | reverse complement strand
GTGTCAGGCACCTATTTGCACGGGCTGTTTTCCGCCGACGCTTTTCGGGCGAAATTCCTGGAAAACCTCGGCGTCAAAGGCGGCGGCATCGACTATCGCGCCGAGGTAGAACGGGCATTGGACGAGGTCGCAGCCGAGCTGGAGATCCACCTCGACTGCGACGCGATTTTTGGCCTCGCCCGTTAGCTGGCGGGCTCGGCGGCCTTCGGCCAGTAGGTGCCGAAGGACCAGACATTGCCCTCCGGATCGCGGCAGATGAACTCGCGGCTGCCATAGTCGCGGTCAGTCAGCTCTTCCAGTATTTCGGCGCCGGCCTTCTTGGCTTTGGCATAGGCGGCATCGGCATCGTCGACGGCAACATAGATCGATCTGCCGCCACCTGGCCCCGGTGCGCCGATTATCTGGCCGAACTTGTCGTCGCGTGCAGTGCCCAGCATGATCATCGAGGAGCCTAAAGTCAGTTCGGCGTGTTGGACGATATCGCCTTCGCCGTAGCGGGCATGAACGACAAAGCCGAAGGCCTCGCCCAGCCAATCGATCATCTTCGCGGCATTGCGGTAGCGCAAGGTGGGATAGAGTCTGGGCGGTTCGACGGACATGGTCATGGCGATTTCCTTCAGTTGGGTTGGTGATAACCCAGTCTGGGCGAAGCCTGTTGCGGCGTCTTGAAGAAATGTTACCTGAGTGTCCTGCAAAGGACCTGGGCGGTTTATGCCTGGGCGGCAAGCGTCGTCGGCGTTTCGCCGGCAAGATCGCGGAATTCGCGAACCAGATGCGCCTGGTCTGCATAGCCGCAATCGGCGGCGATATCGGCCCAATCGGATTGGTCCTGCCTTGAGAGCCCGAGCGCCCGGTTGAAGCGGACGATGCGCGACAGCGTCTTGGGGCCGACGCCGATCGCGTTGGAAAACTTTCCTGCGAGATGCTTGCGGCTCCAGCCTATCCTGTCGGCGAGCGACGACACGCGAATGCGGCCGCCCGAGACGATGATCCGTTCATAGGCCCAGGCGATTTCGGACTGCGTTTCCCGCGCCTCAGTCAGTCGCGCGGCGACGAACGCCTCGACGATGGCAAAGCGTGCGCTCCAGTCGTGCGCATTGCCAAGTCTTTCGCGCAGCGCGATGCCTTCGAGGCCAAGCACATCGTCGAGGCCGACCATGCGGTCGGTCAGTTCGCTCATCGGAAGGCCGAAGAAGCGGCGGGCGCCGAGCGGTGTGAAATTGACCTGTACACAGCAGGCGCCGCCGAAGGACTCGATCACCACCGGACCGGCAAAAAGGCCGGCGGCGAAACTGGCGAAGCGATCATTGTCGCCGGGGTTCTTGCCGAGCCCGATGGCGAAGGGTTCGGCAAAGCTGATAACCAGTGGGACGGTCAGCGACGCATATTCGACGTTGCGGAAATGGCCGGGCATTGTTTCGCGGTAGCCGCAGATGTCGGTGACCGCGCACCGGAGCCGAGGGCCGGGCGCGCGCCGCACCATCTCGAACCGGTCGAGGCCGGGATTTTCATGGCGGCTGCCGTCTTCGCTCTCGGCGGGCATGAGCTTTCCTTCCGCCCATGGAGTCTAACAGACCATCCCTCAAAATCAAAAGCGCCCGGCTTGTGGCCGGGCGCTCCGAGTTGCCTGAGATCTGAGTGCTTAAGCGCCGCGCATCAAGCAGCCACCGGCAAGCACGATATAAGCGATGAGGGCAATCCAAACCGCGGGTATGGGAATGAACGCAAGGACGCCAAAAGCGGCAAGAAGGCCGAGAATGGCGATAACAAGGGATATGATGAAAATAAGCTGCGTAGGCGCACTGAGATTCATGTGTGGCTCCTCCAACATGATTCGTACAACCGCATACTATCAGGCGCGCCGTCACACACCAATCAGCGTGCGCAGCGGGTTCGCCGGGTCAGCCAGCAGCTTGACGGGGAGTGGCCAGAAGGATGCGGCGCTTTCGATCACGAGGGCAATCCCTGGAGACGGATGATAGTTTCCAAATTGTGACGGAGACCACCAATTGTCGATCTTGGCGCCGCCCCTCATCGCCCTGCCGGGCAGGAGAAGGGGCTGGCCGCAGCTTCGGCGCCCTTCCTGCGACGCTGGTGATTGGCGAAACCGGTGACGAGAGCGCCCCTCTCCCCGTCGCTATACGGGGAGAGGATGCCGGCAGGCAGGTGAAGGGCAGCGCCAATGCCCGGAAAAGGATGAGGAGGCGAATTAAAAACCTGAAGCGATTGCCCCGTTCGAACCCAGCCGACCCGTTTGCGCAAGGCCGATTCCGCGCTACCTATGCCAAGCGCGCCGCGACGCGCTTGGCTCTTTTGTTTTATGCATGTCGTTATCTCAAAACCGCTGCGCACTTTTGAGCGACATGCATTTGACGAATCGGAAAGGGACGCTGATGGCATTCGCTTTACTGGACCAGATACGCTTGATCTTCGACGGCGACCCCGGCGTGCGCAAGGTCGCGGACGATCCTGTGCTGTCGGCGGAACTGCTCATGCTGTTTCGTATGATTCTCGCCGACGGCTCGGTCAGCGAGAGCGAAATGGTCGCGCTCAGGCGCATCTGCCGGGAAGCCTTCGGCATTCCGGAAGCCAGCATCGACAGCGTCATCGAATATCTCAACGAGTTCGGCTACGAGACCAACAGCTCGCAAGCCATCGCGCAGTTCCGTGACCTCGACGTCGAGCGGCGCAAGCTGCTTGCCCGCCACATGGCCGAGATCGCCAAGGCCGATTCACAACTTGCCGGGAACGAGATGAAGCTCTTGCGCCGCACGCTCGACCTGCTCGACATCAGCCCTGCCGATGCGGTGAAGCCGCAAACGCAAGCCTGAAGCGGCCCGCTCACCCTTGTTCGTGTAACCGGCGCGCTATTGCCCGGTGCAGGTCCGGAGCGGCAGCGACCAGCGCCTTGGCGGCTTCGGACTGCGGATGGTCGAGAACCTCGCTCGTCCTGCCGCGCTCGACGATCTTGCCGTCGTGCATGACCATCACCGCGTCGGTGATGGCGCGGGCGACGGTCAGATCGTGAGTGATGAAGACGTAGGCGATGCCGAGCTTCTGGTTGAGCTCGGCGAACAGGTCGAGAACCTGGGCGCGGATAGAGACATCGAGGGCCGAGACCGGCTCGTCGGCGACGACCAGTTTGGGACGGGTGATGATAGCGCGGGCGATCGACAGGCGCTGGCGCTGGCCGCCTGAAAATTCGTGGGGATATTTGTCCATGTCGCGTGGGCTGAGGCCGACCTCGTGCAAGGCCTTTGCCACCATCTCGCGCCGCTCGGCATTCGTCGGCTTCTTCTCCAGGACGTGCAGTGGCTCGGCGACCAGCTTTTCGACCTTCAGGCGCGGGTCGAAAGAGCCGTAAGGGTCCTGGAACACCACCTGCATGTCGCGGCGCGCCGGCTTGAGCTCAGCCTCGCTCTTGCCGGTGATGACCTGCCCCCGAAACCGGATCGTTCCCGATGTCGGCCCGTCCAGCGCCAGGACCATGCGGGCAAGCGTGGACTTGCCGCAGCCCGAACGTCCGACCAGAGCCACTGACTGGCCGGGATCAATCGAAAACGAGACATCGTCGACGGCGCGGATCGGGGCCGCCCGCTTCAGCAGCGATTTTCGACGTCCCGGATAGTCCCGCGTCACGCTGTCTACCTGGAGCAGGGGTTTGGCACCCTGGAGCAGGGGGTTGTCCAGGCCGACCTCATGTGTCCTGGCGCGCGCCGGGACATGCATAGAGGCCTGCGCCAGTTGTCGCGTGTAGGGATGAAGCTGCTCCGACAAAGTGCGCGCCGTGTCGCCGGCCTCCATCACTTCGCCATGGCGCAGGATGGTGATGCGATCCGCCATCTCGGTCACCACCGCAAGGTCGTGCGAGATCAAGAGCAGGCCCATGCGGTTTTCCGCGACCAGGTCGCGCAACAGGTCGAGGATCTGCGCCTGCAGCACGACGTCGAGCGCCGTCGTCGGCTCGTCGGCGATCAGCAGCTTGGGTTTCAGCGCGCAGGCAATGGCGATGACGACGCGCTGGCGCTGGCCGCCGGAAAGCTCGTGCGGATAGCGTGACAAAGGAAACTGCGCCGCCGGCAGGCCGACCCGGTCGAGCATTTTTCGCGCGTGGTCCTCGGCGTCGGCTCGGCTTGCCCTGGTGTGCCAGCGGATGCCTTCGGCGACTTGCTCGCCAATGGTCTTGACCGGATTCAGTGCCGTCATCGGCTCCTGGAAAACCATGCCGATATCGTCGCCGCGCAGCGCGCACATCTGGTCTTCGCTGGCCGCAAGGATGTCGATGCCGTCGAAGGTGACGCGCCCCGTGGCGCGCGCCGCCCAGGGCAGAAGCTGCATCACCGTCAGCGCCGTTATCGACTTGCCCGAGCCGGATTCGCCGACCAGCCCCATCACCTCGCCGGGCGCGACGGAGAGCTCGACATCCCTCAGGATCGGTGTGTTGCCGATGCTCAGCGACAGTTTCTCGATTTCGAGCAAGCTCATCGCTGCCGCCGCGATTTGGGATCGAGGATGTCGGCAATACCGTCGCCGAGCAGGTTCAGGCCAAGCACGGTGACGACGATCGCCATGCCTGGAAAGATCGCCATCCACGGCGCCGCCACCATGCGGGTCTGCGCATCGAACAGCATCCGCCCCCAACTCGGCATTGGCGGCTGTGTGCCCAGCCCGACATAGGAAAGCCCGGCTTCGGCCAGGATGCCGAGCGCGAACTGGATGGTGCCTTGAACCAGGAGCAATGTGACGATGTTGGGCAGCACATGTTCCAGCGTGATCAGCGTTTTGCCTTTGCCGGCGGCGCGCGCGGCAAGGATGAATTCGCGCGGCCAGATCGCCAGCGCACCGGCCCGGGCGACGCGGGCAAAGACCGGGATGTTGAAGATGCCGATGGCGATGATGGCGTTGAGCGCGCCCGGCCCGAAAATGGCGGTGATCATGATCGCCGAGAGCAGGGCAGGGAAGGCGAAGACGAGATCATTC
>NZ_RZTA01000076.1:5277-27481 GCF_004023115.1 Mesorhizobium sp. M6A.T.Cr.TU.017.01.1.1 | reverse complement strand
AGATCATTCAGCCGCATCACCGCTTCGTCGACGATGCCGCCGCGCGCCGCGGCAAAGGCGCCGAGCGGCACGCCGATGCCCATGCCAATGCCGACCGCCACCAACGCCACGGCGATCGAATTGCGGGCGCCGACCATGATCATGGAAAGAATGTCGCGGCCGAAATGGTCGGTGCCGAACCAGTGCGCCGGCGAGGGTGCCTGGGTCTTGTCGGCGATGATCAGCCTGGTGACGTCAAAAGGCGTCCAGAAAAACGAGACGATGGCAATCACTGCCACCAGTGCGGTGATGACGAAGCCGGCGAGAAACGAGCGGTTGGTGAAGGCCTTGGCCAGGATGTCGGCAAAATTTTCTTCCGGGATGTCGAAGCGCAGCGTCATTGGCGGCTTCTCAGGCGCGGATCGACGACCGCATAGGAGAGATCGACAAGCAGGTTGACGGCGATGACGGCGGCGACCAGCAGCATGACGACGCTTTCGACGACGATCAGGTCGCGCTGGGTGATCGCCTGGAACACCAGCCGGCCAAGGCCCGGCAGGTAAAAGACGTTCTCGATGATGATGGTGCCGGCGAGCAGAAAGGCGAATTGCAGGCCGAGAATGGTCAGCACCGGGATCATGGCGTTGCGCAGCGCGTGCCGCCAAAGCACCGCGCGATAGGGCAGGCCCTTGGCGCGGGCGGTGCGGATATAGTCCTCGTTCAGCACTTCGATCAGCGCCGAGCGGGTGACGCGGGCGAGGATCGCCGCTTGCGGCAGGGCGAGCGCGATCGCCGGCAGGAACAGCGATTTCAGTGCTGGCCAGACGCCCGCGCTCCACCCCGGAAAGCCACCCGCCGGCACCAGCCGCAGCCAGACGGCAAACAGGTAGATCAGCATCAGCGCAAACCAGAAGTTCGGCACGGCGACGCCAAGCTGGGCGGCACCCATCGCAATCGTGTCCCCGGCCCGTCCGTGCCGGCCGGCGGAAAACAGCCCGACCGGAATGGCAATGATAGTGGACAGCGCCAGCGCGATCAGCGCCAGCGGCAGGGAGACAACGACGCGCTCGCGGACCAGATCGATGACCGGCACCGAATAGGTGTAGGAACGGCCGAAATCGAGGCTCAGCAAGCCACCGGCCCAGTGCAGATAGCGCGAGGCAAGGGGCGCGTTGAGACCCATCTGGTTGCGCAGCAAATCGACTTGGTCGGCGCTGGCGTTCATGCCAAGCATCAGCCGCGCCGGGTCGCCGGGAATGATCTCCAGCACGGCGAAGACCACCATGGAGGCCAGAACCAGCGTGATGAGGGCGATGGCAAGACGCTTGAGGAGATAGGCGGTCATGGGGGCGGAACGGAAGCGATCGAGCGGTCGGGCTGTCGCGCCGGACCCCCCTCTGTCCTGCCGGACATCTCCCCCTCAAGGGGGGAGATTGGCAGTTTCCATGCCGGCGCTGGCCTTGCAACGCTGATGGTTAGCGAAAGCCGCGATGAGGGCTCGATCTCCCCCCTTGAGGGGGAGATGTCCGGCAGGACAGAGGGGGGTGCGACGGAGTGCAAGTTTCGCCTTTCTGTCAGCTGCCTCATTCCGTCCACTTCACCTTGGTCAGATCGTTGGCCTGGATCGGCGCGTTTTCCCAAAAACCCTCGAGCTTGGCGTCCCAGACGCCGGCTTTCGGTAGTTCGTAGAGGAAGCCGACCACGGCGTCGTCGGCCAGTATCTTCTGCGCCTCGCCGAGCAGCGTCATGCGCTTGGCCTCATCGGAGGTGAGGTTCAGATCGGCGATGATCTTGTCGAAGGTCGGATTGTCGTAGTTGAAGTAATAATCCTTGCGCGAATAGATATCGATGTCATTGGGCTCGGTGTGGGAGACGATGGTCAGGTCGTAGTCCTTTTTGGTGAACACCTGGTCCAACCACTGCGCCCATTCCACGGGCACGATTTCCAGATCGATGCCGATGTCGCGAAGCTGCGACGCGATGATCTCGCCGCCAAGCCGCGCATAGGAAGGCGGCGGCAGTTTCAGCGTCGCCTTGAAGCCGCTCTCCAGGCCGGCTTCCTTCAGCAGTTCCCTGGCCTTGTCGACATTGTGCGGATAGAGGCCGGTGAGGTCGACATAGGCCTTGTTGGCGGGCGACATGTGCGAGCCGATCGGCACGCCAAGGCCGGCCGAGGCGCCGTCGATGATCGCCTTGCGGTCGAGCGCAAACGAAATCGCCTGCCTGACCTGCAGCTTGTCGAAAGGCGACTTCTTGTTGTTCATCGAAAGGATGGTCTCACCCTCGGTCGCGCCGATCACCACCTTGAAGCGCGGGTCGCCCTGGATCTGCGCGACGCTGTCGGGATCGAAGAAAGGGAAGGCCTGAACATCGCCGGAAAGCAGCGCCGGCACGGCGGCTGCGGCATCCGTGACGATACGGAATTCGGCTTTGTCGAGAGCAACCGGGGCACCCCAGTAAGTGTCGGATTTGATCAGCGTGATCGAGGAGCCCTTGGCCCAGCTCTGGAACTTGAACGGCCCGGTGCCGACAGGCTTTTCCTTGTTGGTGTCGGCTGTCTCAGGCGCGACGATGACCGCGTCGCCCCAACCCATATTGTAGAGGAAGGAACTTTGCGGGTTCTTCAGCGCGATCTTGACCGTCGTCGGATCGACCACCTCGACCGTATCGATGGCGGCGAACAGGCCCTTCTGCGCGTTGACGGAGTTGTCGGCACGGGCGCGGTCGAGCGAGAATTTCACGTCGTCGGCGTTGAAATCGGTGCCGTCATGGAATTTCACGCCGGTGTGGAGCTTGAAGGTGTAGGCCTTGCCGTCATCGGAAATGGTCCAGCTGTCGGCGAGATCCGGCAGCACCTCGCCGTTCGGGCCGATGCGGGTCAACCCCTCGAACACGTTGGCGTAAAGCACTTCATCGATCGCCGCCGCGGCACCCGCGGTCGGATCGAGATGTGGGGGTTCGAGCGGAATGCCGATGACCAGATCGGTCCGCGCGGCAAATGCCGATGTTCCGGCGGCCAGAATCAGGCCCGCAGCGGTGAGAATGGTTTTCCACAATTTCATCGTGCAGCTCCCGATATGCTCAAAAAAATGTTCAAAACCCGGTGGATAGAAGCGTGATTTCGCCGAGGAGTAAATTGCGTTTCGTGCTTTCCGGCAGCGCCAGCAGGAATGTTTTTCCGTTAGCCGCCGACTCAGCAATTGAAGCTTGCCCCGTCGCTGCCGGATTACCGTGCGCTCCTGAGCAGTATGTTCAGCCCGATCGCCATCACCTTGGCCGATTCGACCATGTCCGATATCCCGACCCATTCGTCGGGCCTATGGGCGAGGTCGAGAATGCCCGGGCCATAGGCGATGCAGTCGTAGACGTGGCCGATGCGGGCAATGTGCTTCTGGTCGTAAGTGCCGGGCGAAATGACGTAGTCGGGCTCGCGGTCGAATATCTCCATGATGCCTTGCGCCACCGCCTTGACCACCGGCGCATCGCGCTCGGTCATCAGCGGCAGCACCTCCATCAGGTCGCGGATTTCGTAGTCGAATTTTTTCCGCTCGCGCTTCAGCCGGTCGAGGATATTGGTCACCTCGCTTTTGACCGTGCCCAAATCCTCTTCGAGCAGGAAGCGGCGGTCGATGGTCAGCCGGCAGGAATCGGGCACGTTGGGCGAGGGCAGGCCGGGCCGGAAATCCTCCGTCTGGCCGCCATGGATCGAGTTGATGTTCATGGTCGAGCGCTTTGCGCCGTCGGGCACGACCGGCATGCTTGTCACCTTGCGGTCGAGCGCCGGGAACAGCTCGTCCTCGAAAGCCCCCAGCACGGCGCCCATATGGCGCACCGCATTATCACCGAGGAACGGCATCGAGCCGTGGGCGATCTCGCCCTTGGTTTCGATCTCCGCCCACCACACCCCGCGATGGCCAAGGCAGATGCGATCCTTGTTCAACGGCTCGGGGATTATGACGTGATCGACCTTCGGCTTGGAGAAATAGCCGAGCCTGGCCAGATGGGCGACGCCGCCAAAGCCGCCAGACTCCTCATCGACCGTGCCTGATATTTCGATGGCGCCCGGAAAGTCGGGGAAGACCTCCATGAAGGCTTCGACGGCGATGATCGAGGCGGCCAAGCCCCCCTTCATGTCGCAGGCGCCGCGGCCATAGACCTTGCCGTCCCTGACGATGCCGGCGAAGGGATCGAGGCTCCAGCCGTCGCCGGCTTCGACCACGTCGATATGCGAGTTGAAATGCACGCAGGCGCCGGGCGAGCGGCCATCGAAGCGGGCGACGACATTGACGCGCGGGTAGCGATCGGTATCGCCGGGCGTGCCTTCGGCGCGGATGAATTCGACGTCGAAACCGCGCTTCTTCAGCCGCGCTCCAACGTATTCGGCGCATGGCCGGTAGGCTTCGCCGGGCGGATTGATGGTCGGAAAGCGGATCAGGTCGGCGGTCAGTGCGACCAGGTCGTCGATCCGATCATCGACCGCTTTCAGGAGAAGTTCGTTCATTCGGCGAATTGAGCAGCCAACAACGCCCTTTGGCAAGCCTGTTGGTGGGTGCGCCTTGGTTGCGTGTCGTTGCGGCAACTATCGCGGGAAATCGTTCAAATTCGCTGCTTTGAATTGGTGATTTCGTTAGAGGTGTGTGGTTACCTCATTCACTTGCCAAAAGAAGAAGAATAGCATGAAGGCAGGCAGGCAAGGGCAATCAAAGGGGTTTGATCGCATGAAAAAGACCGTTCTCATGGTAGCGTTACTGGCAACAATGCTGTTCGGTTCTTCGGTCGAGGGCTGGGCAGCCAAGCTGGTTGCAAGGATCGACGTGTCATCGCAGACGATGACTGTAAGATATGGTCAGGCGGTCTACCGCTGGCGCGTATCCACGGCACGCCAAGGTTATATCACGCCGCGAGGCACCTACCGGCCGCAACGAACGGCACGGATGTGGTATTCGCGCAAATACGACATGTCGCCGATGCCTCATTCGGTGTTCTACCGCGGCGGCTACGCCATCCATGGCACGGGCGCGGTGAAGTCTCTCGGGCGTCCGGCGTCGCATGGCTGCGTCCGGCTGCACCCCGCCAATGCCGCCGCCTTCTATTCGATGGTGAGGCAGGCAGGCTTCCGCAACACGCGGATCGTCGTGACCAACTAGCTGTGGCTGGCTGCAAGCGAGCCGGAAAACCGAAGGTTCGCCGGCTCCTACAAGAAGTCAGAGCGGGCGCTTCTTGTGAAGCGACGACGGCTTCCGCTCTGAACATCGGTGAAAGTGGGAGCACTATTTACGTGGGCGGGCTTTGGGCAGAATATGAGGGGTGGGAGGAAGCATTCGGAATCCCTGAATAAACGCGCCCGAACGGCTTCCGACCGTTGGTTGCAAGGGAGGAAAATCATGAAACGCATTTTCTCGCTCGCGGCGTGTGCCGCGGCGTTATCGCTCGGCGTATCGAACGCCTACGCACAATCGGGCGGTGTCGATAAGGCGGTCGGCGGCTACAGCTTCGAAGAAGCTGCAAAGGAGGCCCCCGGTACCAAGGACTTCCATTCGGCCGATGGCCACCTCACTTTCGCTATCGTGACACACACTGCCGGCAATGGCTTCTTCGATCCGGTCTACGTCGGCGCCACCGTCGCCGGCAACCTGATCGGCGCCAAGATCCTGCTGCTCGGCTCGGAATCGCCGACCGACGACCCTGCCCGCGAGATCGAAATCCTGAACCAGATCGTGCAGGATCCGACGATCGACGGGCTGATCATGACAACGCCCCAGGTCGGCGCCTATAACGACATCGTCAAGGCCGCCGAGGCGAAGGGCATACCGGTCGCCACGACCAATTCCTTTGACGGCACGATCCTCAACCGCAGCGGCATCGGCCACACCGGCCAGGACGCCTCCGCTGCCGCAATCGCCGGCGAGGCGCTCGTCAAGTGCCTCGCGGACAAGGGCATCGAGAAGGGTTCGATCGTCCTGCCGTCGTCGACCGCAATGGGCAACATCGAGGTGAACAATCGCGTCACTTCGGCTTTCAACGCCATCGTCAAGGGCTTGAAGGATGCCGGCAAGCTCGATGCCTTCAAGGTCGACGCGGGTCCGGAGAACACCGGTATAGACACCAATCCGAATGATCCGGTGAACGGCATCGTGACGCTGTTCGAGTCGCGCGGCGACGTCGTTGGCGCGTTCGCCGGCAACAACGTGTTCACGCCGGCGCTTGCCAAGGCCGTCGCTCAGACCGGAATGACCGGCAAGATCTGCGCCTACGGTTTCGACCTCGGCCCGGCCCAGCAGGATGCGATGAAGAGCGGCGATCTGACCGGTGCGCTCGGGCAGCAGCCCTTCTTGCAGGGCTTCTGGCCGGTCATGCAGCTCTATCTGGAGATCGACCGCGGAATCGCGGCGGCCAACCTCGACACACGTGCCCAACTGGTGACGAAGGAGACCGTCGAGGACGTCGGCAAGCGCTTCGAGAACTGAGTCCGCTCGGAACGTCTGAAATCATTGCGGGAGGGCGCAAGTTCTCCCGCAATGCGGCAGCAGGGAAATCGACCAGAAGAGACCATGGCGCTTACCGCGACCACATCACTTGGCCGTGCGCCGTCCCAGATTGTCGGCGGCTGGGAGGTGGGGCTCGTTGCCTTGCTTTTGCTGCTCTATCTCGGCGGCGCTCTCGTCAATCCCGCGTTCTTCGGGTCAACAGGGGCGTTCCACTCGCTGCTCCGCGACACCTCGCGGGTTGCCATCATCGCGGTCGGGGTGACCTTCGTCATCGTCAACAAGGACCTCGATCTTTCGGTCGGTTCAACTTACGGCTTAGTCGCCGTCGTCTTCGCCAGGCTGTTCGCGCCGAACTTCCTCGATCTCGGCATCGTCCCCTCGGTGGTCCTCTGCCTGCTGCTCGGCACGCTGATCGGGCTGATCAACGGCGTGCTCGTCACCATCCTGAAGGTGCCGGCGTTCATCGCCACGCTGACCATCCTCTTCATCGGCCGCGGCTTCGTGCTGGCGCTGACCCACGGTCAGTCGATCTACTATCCCGCCAAGGCGAGCGAGCATCCGCTGTTCTTCCACCTCGGCGAGACCAACGCCCTGGGTTTCAACAACCAGATCGTGATTTTCGTCATTGTCGCCGTAATCGGCGCCTATGTGCTCGCCAAGACGCGCTGGGGCTACGAGACCTTCGCCACCGGCGGCAACGAGCAGGCGGCGTCCTATGCCGGCATCCCGACCAACTGGGTGCGCATCCGAGCCTACCTGATCTCCTCGCTCTGCGCGGCGCTTGCCGGCCTGCTGTCGGCGGCCCAGGACAAGGGCGTGACGCCCCTCTACGGCGTCAGCGGTGAGCTGATCGTCATTGCCGCCGTGATCATCGGCGGCGCCTCGATCCTCGGCGGCCGCGGCCGGGTCGTCGGATCCTGCCTTGGCGCCCTGCTGGTGGTGCTGCTCGACAAGGTGTTGCGTGAGGGCTGGCCGATCACGCGCATTATCAAGATCGGTGACGAGGAGATCACGGTCAACGCCGTCTTCTCGCTGCCGGTCGGCGCGGTGCCTGTGTTCCTCGGGCTGCTGCTCATCGTCGCGGTGCTCATCGAGCCCTATCTCATCCGCCGCCAGGTGGCAGGGCGCCTCTGGGCCTGGCTCCGCGGCCGGCCGCCGCCACCGGCCTACGAGATCGGCAGCATCGCGATCGAGGGGGTGCAGACCAAGGGCGCGATGGCGACCGACATGGCGCTGTCGGCCACCGGGTTCGGCAAGTTCCTCGCCCGGCGCGACGCGCTCGCCATCATCCTGGCCGTGCTCCTGTGGCTGACCGGCCTCGCGCTCCGGCCGGACTACTGGTGGAACCTGTCCAATAGCTTCGCGATCCTGCTCAACTACACCGAGCTTGCGCTGATCACCATCGGGCTCACCTACGTCATCGCCGCCGGCGATATCGACCTCTCCGTCGGGGCGGTGCTTGCCCTCGCCGGCAGCACCGCCGCCTATTTTCTCAAGGTCCTCGGCGCCGACCCCGTGACCGCCGTGGCGATGGGCCTGCTCGCGGGCATGTGCGCCGGCCTCGTCAACGCGATCGTCACCGTCGGCTTCAAGCTGCCGGCCTTCATCGCCACGCTCGGCATGTTCTACATCGCCCGCGGCCTCGCCGCCTGGTTCGTCGCCGGGCAGCAGCTCACCGGCTGGCCCGAGGGCTACAACCTGCTTGGCCGCAAGGTGAACGACATCCTGCTGCACTACCGCATCTCGCTGCCGGACGGGCTCCTGCGCTCGATCGCCGAGGTGGTGAGCGTCCAGACCATCTGGATGCTGTTCGTCGCCCTCATTGCCGGCGTCGTGCTCGCCTACATGCCGTTCGGGCAGAAGGTCTATGCGACCGGCGGCAACATTCGCGCCGCCGCTTATGCCGGGATCGACACCAACCGGGTGCGGTTCCTCGCGCTCATGCTGGCGGCGCTCTGCGCGACAATGGCCGGGATCATCAACGTCGCCTACTTCCGCAGCTTCAACCCGGTGGCCGGCCAGTTCCGCGAGCTCGACGCCATCGCCTCGGTGATCATCGGCGGCGGTTCGATCTTCGGCGGCTACGGCACCGTGATCGGGGCGCTCGCCGGGGCGGCAGTGATCACCCTGATCCGGGCGCTGCTGCAGCTCAACGTTCAGGGCTTCGCCATGCCGCAGCACTGGATCAACGTCTTCATCGGCGGCATCCTGATCGTGGCGGTGCTGATCGACATCTGGGTGCGCCAGGCCAACATCTTCGGCCGCCTGCGGGCGCGCCTCGCGCGGCGCACAAGAACGGCGGAAACCACCCATGCGTGACGCGACCAGGCCTGCACCGATCGTAGAAATGCGGGGCATCGAAAAAGCCTTCGGTGCGGTGCAGGCGCTCCGCAACGTCGACCTCGTGCTCTATCCCGGCGAGATACTGGGCCTCGTCGGCGACAACTCGGCCGGCAAGTCGACGCTGATGAAGATCCTGACCGGCGCCTACCAGCGCGACGCCGGCGAGATCTTCGTCGCCGGGCAGCCGGTGCACTTCAAGAGCCCGCACGAAAGCCGCGACGCCGGCATCGAGATGATCTACCAGGACTTCGCTCTTTGCGGGAATATGGATGTCGGTCAGAATATCTTTCTTGGCCGTTGGCCGCTCAAGGGCCTTTTCGTCAATCGGCGGAAAATGTACGCGGAAGCCGACAGTGTGCTGAAGCGGCTCAAGGTCGACGTGAACTCCGTCTATCAAAAGGTCGAGAGCCTGTCGGGCGGCCGCCAGCAATCTGTGGCGATTGCCCGCGCTATCTCCTTCCAGCCGCGCGTGGTGATCCTCGACGAGCCGACCGCCAATCTCTCGGTGATGGCGACCGAGCGGCTGCTCGAAACGATGCTGGAACTGAAAAAGCAGGGCGTTGCCCAGATCATCATCTCCCACCGCCTCGTTGACATCTTCGCTGTCGGCGATCGCGTGATGGTGCTGAAGCGCGGCGAGAACGTCGGCGATCGCTACATCAGGAACACCGACGAGCATGAGGTCCTGGAGATCATCGTCTCCGGCACGCGAGAGCACGCACTTACGGCCGATGAGGCAAAGCTTTGACCGATCAGGAACGCCGCAAAAAAACCCGCCTCGGGAGCCGGGCGGGTCGGTGGCGCAAATCAGCACCACGCCAAAATCTATAGCATAACTGCCGTCACAAAGCAATGTTGCGGCTTCCGCTCAGGCGGCTTTGCCGCGCTGTCTCGCCTGTTGACGCTTTCGGCGCCGGCCGCTGATTTCCCACCTTTTGTGGAACCACATCCACTGGCCGGGATCCTCGCGCACCCAACGCTCGACCACGTCGTTGAGCAGCTGGGTGGTGCCATGGACGTCGACACTGCCGCCGGCAGTGCGCGGCAAGGTCAGCTTGTCCTCGATCTCGAGCCGGAAGCGGTTGCCCGGCAGGCGCACGCAGCGCGCCGGATAGACATCGCAGTCATAGTGCCGCGCCAGAGTGCCCAGAACCCGGTTGCTCTCGCATGGGCGGCCGAAGAAGGTCGTTTCGAGCCCGCCCGAGAATTTCTGGTCGACCAGCACACCGATATTGCCGCCTTTCTCCAGGATAGCGGCAAGCGCGAATGAAGCGCCGGTCGAGGAGGGCAGGAGCGATCCCATGGTCGAGCGGCGCGTCGAGAGGATGTAGTCGGCAAGGTAAGGGTTGTTGGGAGGGCGAAACAGCGCCGTGATGTTCATGCCGAAAGTGGCTGCCGCCACCGGAAGCAGCTCGAAATTGCCGAGATGCCCGGTGAAGATGATATGCGGTTTTTGCTCGCCGGCGATCTCGCCGAAATGATCGACGCCGCGGACCTCGACGCGGCCCGGTTTCGTCGCTTTCGGGTCGTAATCGAAGAGCGCATCGAGAAAGATGTATTCCGCGGCGAGGCGAGCCATGTTGCCCCACATGTCGGAAGCGATGGCCTGGATCTCGCTGTCGCTCTTTTCCGGATATGCCTTGCGCAGATTGGCGATGGCGACGTTGTGGCGCCCAACCCAAGGCCCAACGCGGCGGGCGACGCGGTCGGCGAAATTGAGCGCGCTGTCGACCGGCAGCAGGCGCAGCACCCAAATCATCGTCATCGCGGCGCGCGCCAGCAGCCAATAGTTGAACTGGCGCAACCGCCTGCCATGGCGGAACGCCAGGTCCCTGCGGAGCTTCCTGAAGGCGTCGCCGATCATTCCTAGACCAACATCATGGTCTAACCGACGCGCAGGATGATCTTGCCGAACACGTCGCGGCCTTCCATGCGCTTCAGCGCGGCCTCGATGTCGCCGAAGCCGACTTCTGTGTCGATAACCGGAGAAACCAGCCCCGCCGCCATTTTCTGCATGGCGTCCGCCATGTTTTCCATGCGGCAGCCAAAGGAGCCGAGCAGCTTCAGCTGCTGCTGGAACAATTGCATCAGATTGATCTGGGTCGAGACGCCCGAGGTCGAGCCGCAGGTCACCAGGCGACCACCGCGTTTCAGGCACAGCATCGAGGCAGCAAAGGTGTCGGCGCCGACATGCTCGAAGACGACATCGACGCCCTTCTTCTTCGTCAGCTTGCGCACCACGCCTTCGAAACGGTCCTCGCGATAGTTGATGACATGGTCGGCGCCAAGCGCCTTCGCCTTGTCGATCTTATCGTTTGAGCCGACCGTGGTGATCACGGTGCAGCCCATTTTCCTGGCAAGCTGGATCGCGGCGGAACCGATGCCCGAGCCGCCGGCATGGATGAGGATGGTTTCGCCAGCTTGCAGCTTGGCATTATCGAACAGCATGTGCTCGACCGTGCCGAAGGTGACGGGCGCGACGGCCGCGCCGATGTCCGTCACGCCGGGCGGGGCAGGGACCAGCAGGCGCGCCGGTAGGTTTATCTTTTCTTGCGCAAAGCCGTCGAGATGGAAGCCGTGAACGCCCGAAACATGCTCGCAAAGATTGTCGCGGCCTTCGCGGCAGGCGCGGCAAAGCCCGCAGGTGCGCGCGCCATAGATCGACACAAGCTGCCCGGGCACAAGGCTGGAGACGCCGGGGCCGACCGCCTCGACCTCGCCGGAGGCTTCGGCGCCGACGACCAGCGGCAGCTTGCGCTTGGCGAAGGCCATGCCGCGCCAGCCCCAGACGTCGATATGGTTGAGCGCCACGGCCTTGATGCGCAGCGTCACTTCGCCCAGCGCAGGCTGCGCCGGAGGCGGCAGGTCCACCGTTTCAAGGCGGCGGTCCTCGATAAGTTGCAATGCGCGCATTAGGCCTGTCGGTTCTGTTGAGCGGAAAGCGCTCGCTTAGACCGGTTCCCGCGCCATGACAAGGCAGGTGTTCTGGCCGCCGAAGCCGAAGGAGTTCGACAGCACCGTGCCGACCTCGGCGTTGCGCTTCATGTTCGGCACCACGTCGAGCACGATCGCCGGATCGGGATTGTCGTAATTGATGGTCGGCGGAATGACGCTTTCGCGCATGGTCATCAGCGAAAACGCGGCCTCGACGGCGCCGGCCGCCGACAGCGTGTGGCCGATCATCGACTTGTTCGACGAGATCGGCATCGAGCCGATCCGCTCGCCGAACACGGTCGACAGCGACAGATGCTCCATCTTGTCGTTTTCCGGCGTCGAGGTGCCATGGGCGTTGACATAATCGATCTCGTCTTCGCTCAGGCCGGCATCGGCGAGGGCGGCGCGAACCGCAGCGATCGCCGGCGAACCGTCCGGCTTCGAGCGGGTGCGATGGAAATCGTCGGCCTTCTCGCCGCAGCCGCGCAGGATGCCGAGAATGGTCGCGCCGCGAGCCAGTGCGGCCTCCAGCGATTCCAATACCAGCGCGCCAGAACCCTCAGCGAGGACAAAACCGTCCCGGTCCTTGGAGAACGGCTTGGACGCCTTTTCGGGGATGTCGTTATGGGTGGAGAGCGCGGAAAGCAGCGAGAAACGGATCAGCGCCTCGGCGGTCGCCGAACCGTCGGCGCCGATCGACAGCGCCCTGTCGCATTCGCCGCGGCGGATCGCCTCGACGCCGAGCTGGATCGAGGTGGCGCCCGAGGCGCAAGCCGTCGACAGCGTGATCGGCAGGCCGCGCGTCCCAAAACGGTCGGCGAGCCGGTCGGCGATCGAACCGAACTGGGTGGTCTCGAAAACATCGAGCTCTTTTAAGCCGCGCGCCACGCGAAGCAGCCTCTCGGCGCCGATGTCGTGCTTGTCGGAATTGTAGAGCGAGAAGCGCTCGCTCCAGTCGAGTTCAACCGGCGGCGAGGCGAGGAAAAGCGGCCCGCCGAAATCGCCCGGATTAAGGCCGGCTTCGGCCACGGCTTCCTGCGCGGCGGTCTCGGCCAATTCATAGGTGAGGAGACTGGCGCCCTTGGAGCTCGACGGCAGGAAATCGACCATGCCGGAGATGCGGGTGTTCAGATGGTCGACCGGAAAGCGGGTGATCGGATGAATGCCGGACTTGCCCGCTGTGAGCGCTGCCCAATTGTCGGCCTTACCGACGCCCAGCGACGTTACCACGCCGATACCGGTGACGGCGACGATCGGCCTGCCCATGTGATCGTTCAGATTGGCCATGTTGTTGTCCTGAGACCTTTAATCGGCGGCGTTGACCAACGCCATGCCCTCGAATTGGTGATAGCCGATCGCCGTTGCAAGGACGGTCCTGGGAACGCCGTTGAACGGCTTCTCAGTGGCGGCGTCAAAAGCCGGGTAGGCGGCCTTGCGCTCGACAGCCAGTGCCGCCAGCGCCACGGCGAAGGGAAACTGCGCTTCCTTCATGTGACCGGTCAGCGTCGAAAAGCCGCGTGCGGCAATCGCCGGGTTGGCGCCGAACACCGATTTCTCGGCGGCAGTAGCGGCATGGGCGCCCGAAGCGCCTGAAATCGTCAGCAACTCGCCGTTCGGCAATGCAGCCTGCCTGAGCAGCGCGGCAATCTCGCCATCGAGCTCGCCCTGCCGGCGTTTGGCGCGCCCGGATACCACCGGGCCGAGTTCGGCATAGATCTTTCGCCCGCGGCTGATCGCGTGCTCGCGCTGTTCCAGGACGAGAAACGCGCCGCCGGATCCGGTCACCACGCCGCCGCCTTCGGCGCCTTGCCTCTGCCAGACCGGTCTCCAGGGACCGCGATGCAGGTAGCCGGCCAGTTCATAGCCAAGCAGCATGTCGGAGTGTTCGGTCTGGAAGGCGCCGCCGACCAGTATGTGCGTCGATTGCCCGGAGCGGATGCGCGCGGCGGCTGTCTCGACGGCGGCGACGCCTGCACCTTCCTCGCCCATGAAGGTGCGCGACGATCCCGTCACCTTGTGGACGATCGAGATGTTGCCGGCGAGCAGGTTGGAAAGCTGCGCCAGAAAGAGCGTCGGCCGCAATTCGGTGGTCAGTTTCTCGTTGAGCAGCACGTCGCGGTCGTTGCGGCTTTCCGAAGCGACGAGAATATCGGCGTCGACCGCCTCGTCGCGCTCGCCGCCGCCGGCAGCCACCACCATGTCCATGGTCGCGCAGAGTTCGTCATTGCCCTTGATGCCGGCGTCGTCCAGCGCCATGCCGGCGGCGTAGGTGCCGAGCCTCTGCCAGGTTTCCATCTGCCGCTGGTCGCCGCGCTTGGCGATCTGCAGGTTCCAGTCGATCTCGGGCAGCGGGTGGACGGTGTAGGGCGAGAAGCGCGCGGCTTCGAGCACAGGCTCCAGGCCCGGCTGGGCAAGTTTGCGCCAATGCGCATCCGGACCTTCGCCCAGCGAAGAGACAAGGCCGATGCCTGATATGACGACGTGGTGAGGGCTCATGGGCGGCTGTTTTGGGTCAGGCTTGAAGACGAACCATTTTAGGCGTTCTTGGCCGCGACCAGGGCGTCGATCTTGGCGCACAGGTTCTTCATGACGAAGTAATCGTCGGTCGAGGCCTTGCCGTCATTGACCTCTTGCGTCCACTTTTCCAGCGGCACCTTGATGCCGAATTCCTTGTCGATGGCAAAGACGATGTCGAGGAAGTCGAGGCTGTCGATGCCGAGGTCGTCGATAGTGTGGCTTTCAGGGGTGATCGTGTCGATATCGATCTCACTGGTGTCGGCGATGATCTTGGCGACTTTGGCGAACGTGGTGGACAAGGGCTTTTCCTTCGGTTGCGGGCGGAATCTGTCCGCATGTGTTTGCGCGCTGTCTAATCGGTTTTTCCGGGCAGGAAAAGGGCCTGATGCGCCGGGCGCAGATGGGGTGGCTGTTCTGCCAGGGCAATAGGGTCGCCGGAACCTCCCGGCGATGTTCCGCAACCATCCGATCGGATTGTCGTCGGCGCCTTCGTTCCAAGCTCAGCGTACATGCCGTAGAACAGCCCTCCGGCCACAATAAACCGCGCTCAAAGGCCTAGGGAGCGCGCAGCCAAGGTTCGGACCGCGAAATCCCATGGCCAACGAAAACGAGGTAAGTTGTCGGGAGCCGCGCCGGTCGTTCGTCCTCTGCACGCAAAGCGCAAGAACCGAATACCTAGCCATGAGAAAGATCGTCGTAATCACGCACATCACTCTCGACAGCCTCATGCAATCACCAGGAGCTTCCAATGACCCCCACCATCACAGCCTTTGAACGGTCGCCCGACCGCGGCAGGGGACAGGCACGTGACATGCGTGTTCGTTGGGCGCTCGAAGAAGTGGATCAACCTTACGACGTTCGTCTTGTTTCGTTCAGCGAGATGAAGAAACCCGCGCATCGTGCGCTTCATCCTTTCGGGCAGATTCCGACCTATGAAGAAGGCAATCTCGCCTTGTTCGAGTCGGGGGCGATCGTGTTCCACATCGCGGAGCGCCATGGTGGCCTGTTGCCAGACGATGCGAATGCCCGGGCGCGCGCGATCACATGGATGTTTGCCGCGGTTAGCACGCTGGAGCCGCCGATCCTTGAACGGGAAACAGCCGTGCTGCTGGAGCGCGACGAGACCTGGCACGAAAAGCGTCTGCCTAGGGTTGAGGATCGCATCCGTAAGCGGCTAGCCGATCTTTCCGCTCACCTGGGCGATGCCGACTGGCTCGATGGTGCGTTCAGCGCCGGCGACCTCATGATGGTGGGGGTCCTGCGCAGGTTGAACGGATCGGGGATACTGGACGAATATCCGAACCTCTCCGCCTATTTAGCCCGCGGCGAAGCGCGGCCGGCCTTCAAGCGTGCTTTCGACGCTCAATTGGCGGTTTTCACTGCCGCATCGACCAGCTGACGAGGCCGCTCTGGTCATTTGAGCCTATCGGCGCGGATGTGCAGCTTTAGGCGGTAGATGTGTGTGAGAATGGTCGGAACCGGTATTCCAGTTAGCGTACCAAGCGTTAGATTTTCACCACTGGCGAACGCTTCAACCAGCTCCAGCGCGGATTAGAAGGTGACGCGACCGAGCACGCGCAGGCCTTCGCCTTGCGGCTCGACGATCACGGCTTCGCCTTCGCGCGGCGAGATGCCGGTGAGGGCCATTATGTTTTCCAGATGGGTGACCATGACCACATTGTCGGAGCCGGAATAATTGCGAATCTCGGTCATGACCGCCTCGAGCTGGGCGGCTTTCTCGCTCGGGTCGGTCTTAAGCAGGTCAAGCGGCGCGAACGGCTCGGGCTCCGCTCTGAACGCGATGCGGGCGGTGTCGAGGCTGCGGCAAAAGCGGCTGGACAGCATGCGCTCTATGGGCGCGGCGCGGGCGGCGAACAGCGCGCCGATCTTTCGTGCCTGCTGCTTGCCACGCACCGAGAGGTTGACCTGGGTCGCGCATTTCTCGATGTCGAAATTCGTCGGATCGGTGGTGCCGGTGACCATGGCATGGCGAAGCAGCACCACATGTCCGCCGTCGCGCAACAGCGCCCAGCCGGCTTCAGTCGCATGGGCCGCGGCGGGAACGACGAGCAGCAATAGAGCCAGCACAAATCGAAGCATCAGACGTCCTTTTCCGGTCACCGCGGGTGGGTTCCGGTGACCGCATATAGGGACGGCAAAGCCGGCTGAAAGACAAGGCACGACCAATCCCGGCTGTTTGCGAGCACAGAACGCTTCGGAAGGTGGGGCGATTGCACTGCGATCGCGGCTCGCCTATCAGGAGAAAAATGTCTCCACTCATCGAAACCGTCCTTTTTGTCTTCGGTCTTGTCGCGCTCGGCTATCTCGCCGGGCTCACCGGCTATTTGAAGGCCGAGGCGGGCGAGGCCATCGCCGAATTCGCCGTCGGGGTGGCGATGCCGCTGCTCCTGTTCCGCACCATGGTCAACGCCGATTTCCATGGCGCCGCACCCTGGTCGTTCTGGGGAGCCTATTTCGCGGCGGCGGCAGTCACATGGGCCGCAGGCCATCTGGTCACCACACGGGTGTTCGGTCGCGATGCGCGCGCGGGGGTCGTCGGCGGCGTGTCGTCGGCTTTTTCCAATCTCGTCCTGCTCGGCATCCCGTTCGTCCTCGGCACATTCGGGCCAAGTGGGTTCGAAGTGCTGTCGCTGCTGATTTCCGTGCATCTGCCGACGATGATCATGGCATCGATCATCCTGTTTGAAATCTTTGGCCGCGGTGACGAGCATGTGCATCCGCTGCGCATCATCCGGCGCTTCTTTCGAAAGATGCTCTCCAATCCGTTGATCATCGGCATCCTGGCCGGGTGGGTGTGGCGTATCGCCGATTTGCCGCTGCCGGCGTTGGCCGTCCGGCTGGTCGACGCGTTGGCCAACATCGCCGGACCGGTCGCGCTGTTTGCAATGGGGCTTGGCCTGTGCCGTTTCGGCATCTCCGGCAACGTGCGGCCGGCGCTGGCGCTATCGGCGCTGAAGCTGCTGCTGATGCCGGCCGTCGCGCTCGGCCTGGTCTGGCTACTTGGGCTGCCGCCGCTGTCGGCGAAGGTGGCGGTGGTGGCGGCCGCGCTGCCATCCGGGGTCAATTCCTACCTGATTGCGACGCAATTCAACACCGGCCAGGCATTGGCATCGAACCAGATGACCATCGCCACCGCCTGCGCCGTCGTCACCACGGCGTTCTGGCTGACGGTGGTCGTCCACGTGTTCGGATAGCAACGTGTTTGGATAGTAATTTGGGCGCAAATCGGCCTCGCCTTGCGCTGGCCCAAACCCTATATGCCATCTTGCGATTGATTGCGGGGCTTGCCCTAGGTAAAGAGCAGTGGCTCCAGGCGTGCCGGCATCGATGCCATTGCGCACGCCCACCAAAGAAATCCAGATACCGGCCCGTCAGCGCGCCGAACGGAGGCTAGACCATGCTTCAGAAAACCAGCCATTTCATGCGCCAGGCCAATCTCATCAATGGCGAGTGGGTGCAGGCCGACAGCGGCCAGACGGTCGACGTCAACAATCCGGCCACAGGCCTCAAGATTGGAACTGTGCCGAAGTCGGGCAAGGCCGAGACGCGCCGCGCCATCGAAGCTGCCGACGCCGCCTTCAAGACATGGCGCAAGACCACCGCGCTCGAGCGTTCGAAGTTGCTGCGCAAGCTGCATGACGCGATGATGGACAATCAGGATGTGCTGGCCGAGCTCTTGACCATCGAGCAGGGCAAGTCGCTGTTCGAATCGAAGGGCGAGATCGGTTCGGCCGCGTCCTACATCCTGTGGTTCGCCGAAGAAGGCCGCCGCACTTATGGCGATGTCGTGCCGTCGCCCTGGGCGGACCGTCGCATCCTGGTGACCAAGGAGCCGGTCGGCGTCATCGCCGCCATCACGCCGTGGAATTTCCCGTCCTCGATGCTGGCCCGCAAGCTCGGCCCGGCGCTTGCAGCCGGCTGCACCGCGGTCGTCAAGCCGGCGTCGCAGACGCCTTATTCCGGCCTTGCCTGGGGTGCTCTCGCCGAGGAAGTCGGCTTCCCCAAAGGCGTCATCAACATCCTGACCGGCGCCGCCGGCGAGATCGGCGACGAGATCTGCGCCAACCCGCTGGTCAAGAAGATCACCTTCACCGGCTCGACCGAGGTCGGCAAGATCCTGATTCAGAAATCGTCCGTCACCGTCAAGAAGGTGTCTATGGAGCTCGGCGGCAACGCACCGTTCATCGTCTTCGACGACGCCGACATCGAGCGTGCCGTCGCCGGCGCGATCACCGCCAAATACCGCAATTCCGGCCAGACCTGCGTCTGCACCAACCGCTTCCTGGTTCAGGCTGGCGTCTATGACAAGTTCGTCGAAAAGCTCGCCGCCGCCAGCAACGGGCTGAAGGTCGGTTCCGGCCTCGAGGACGGCGTGCAGCAGGGGCCGCTGATCGATGAGAAAGCGGTCGAAAAAGTCGAGGAACTGATCGCCGATGCCACCGCCAAGGGCGGCAAGGTCGTCGCCGGCGGCAAGCGCCATGCGCTGGGCGGTTCGTTCTTCCAGCCGACGGTGATCGCCGATGCGACGCCGGAGATGCGCTTCATGAAGGAAGAGATCTTTGGCCCGGTAGCACCCGTGTTCAAGTTCGAAACCGAAGAGGAAGCCGTGGCACTCGCCAACGACACCGAATTCGGCCTCGCCTGCTATTTCTACACGGGCGATCTCGGCCGCGCCTTCCGGGTCATGGAAGGGCTGAAATACGGCATGGTCGGGGTCAATGAAGGCCTCATCACCACGCCTGAGGCGCCGTTCGGCGGCGTCAAGGAATCGGGCCTCGGCAAGGAAGGCGGACATCAGGGCATAGAGGATTATCTCGACACCAAATATGTCTGCATCGGCGGCCTCGGCCTCTGATTGGGCAGGGTCTGTTGACCATCAATGGACCCAAGCCGGCCCGAGAGGTCAGGCGGGGATCGATCAACCAACTGGCGTTTCGGGCATGGCGATGAAGGACGGCGAGGTCTTCGGCACGACGCAGACGGGCGAGGCCGTCCGCCGCTTCACCATCCGCGGCGGCGGTCTAACCGCCAACATCATCGGGCTGGGCGCCATCATCCAGGATCTGCGCCTGGCCGGGCACGATGCGCCGCTGGTGCTCGGCTATGACAGTTTCGAACCTTATGAGACGGACACGGCCTTCTTCGGCGCCGTCGTCGGACGTTATGCCAACCGCATCCGCGATGGCCGCTTCACCATCGCTGGCCAGCGCTACCAGACCGAGCGCAACTTCCTCGACAAGCACACGCTGCATGGCGGCTCGCAAGGTTTTTCCCACCGGCCATGGGAGGTTTCGCTGCATGGCAGGGATTTTGTCACCCTGACCTTGCATGATCCCGACGGCACGATGGGCTTTCCCGGCGCGCTCGACGTGACCTGCACCTACCGGCTGAAAATCCCCGGCACGCTCAGCGTCGAGATGACCGCCACCTGCGAGGAGCCGACGCTGTGCAACCTCACCCAGCATTCCTATTTCAACCTGGATGACGGCGGCGTCGGCGACATCCTCGATCACCGGCTGATGTTGAACGCCGGCGCCTATCTTCCAGTCGATGGCGACCTGATCCCGACCGGCGTCGTCAAGCCGGTCGACGACACGCCGTTCGATTTCCGCCAGGCGCGGCCGCTGCGCATGGAGAGCGAGGGCAAGCAGCTTGCCTACGACCAGAATTTCTGCCTTGCCGCGACGCGCGGGCCGCTCAGGCAGGCGTCATGGGCGCAGGGCGCGAATTCCGGCGTCGAGATGGAGCTCTGGACCACGGAGCCGGGCGTCCAGCTCTATACCGGCCAGTATCTGGCGCCACCTTCGCCGGGACTCGAAGGACGTCATTACAAGGCTTTTTCGGGCTTCTGCCTGGAGCCGCAGGTCTGGCCGGACTCGCCGAATCGGCCGTATTTCCCACAGGCCACGCTATGGCCGGGCCAGATCTACCATCATGTGACGGAATACCGGTTCAGGCTGCCTTACGCATGAGCTGGAAGCCGGTGCCGGATTTTACGGTGCTACCTTCGGTTCGGAAAGCGATCATACGAGCAGACGCTCCCAAGCGGACCTGAAGCCAATCAACGGTGTAGTAGCTGCTTCGTCAAATGGCTTGGCCGCCGGACACTTCGATCCGCTGGGCATTCACCCAGCGATTATCCTCGGATAACAAGCTGGCGATCATCGGCCCGATATCGTCCGGCATACCGACGCGGCCGAGCGCAGTCATTTCCGCGAACACCTTGTTGAGATCAGGCATGTCGCGGACAGCGCCGCCAAGGAAATCGGTTTCGATCGCGCCCGGCGCCACCGTGTTGACCGCGATGCCGCGGGCGCCCAACTCCTTCGCCATATAAACGCTAAGCACCTCGACCGCGCCCTTTACCGCGGAATAGGCGGCGAAGCCCGGGTACGACATCCTGGTGAGGCCCGAGGAGAGGTTCACGATACGGCCGCCGTCCGCGATCAGCGGCAGCAGCTTTTGGGTGAGGAAGAACACCCCCTTGAAGTGGACATTGACCAGCCGGTCGAACTGCGCCTCCGTCGTCTCTGCGATCATTGCCATGTCGCCATGGCCGGCATTGTTCACCAGATGATCGAACGTCTCGCGCTGCCAGGTCTCGCGCAATGCCGCCTGCAGGCGCTCAGTGAAAGAAGCGAAGGTGGCAACGTCACCGGTGTCGAGTTGCAGGGCGACTGCCCTGCGACCCGTTGCCTGAATCTCCGCGACAACGGCCCGAGCGTCTTCACTCCGGCTATGGTAGGTGAGGACAACGTCACCGCCGCGGCGTGCGATGCTGAGTGCGGTGTTGCGCCCGAGCCCGCGGCTGGCGCCAGTAATGAGCGTGATCTTGGTCATGGCCTGCTCCTTTGTTTGCACCACTGCTGTGGCCACGCCGATATCGGCCCAATGGGCAGGCTTTTGTTGCCGGATGCTCGACCGTTTTTGCCTAATCCTCCAAAATGCTTTGCGTGTCGGGCAGCAAAGGAATAGTTTTGGTCCATGACCGCACTCCTCAATGCCGTCCGCCGCCATGCAGACACCAATGCCGGCCCAGACGGCGTTGCGCATACCCCGATACCGGGTCTCAACACGGTGCGGGCGACGGCGCCTAGCGGTCTGGTCTACGACATCTCCCGACCGCTCGCCTGTCTGGTGGTCCAGGGGAGCAAGCACGTCACGATGGGTACTCAGGGCTTCGCCTTCTCCGCCGGAGATTCGCTGCTGATCACGGCGGACGTGCCGACGGTGAGCCAGATCACCCGCGCCAGCGCCGCTGCTCCCTACTACTCGCTTGTTCTGGAACTCGATCCGGCGGTCATCGCGGAGCTGAGTGAGCAAATAGACGCCCAGCATGTGGCCGACCACGCGCCCGTGCGGGTTGACCCGACTGACGCCGAGGTTGCCGACGCGGCCCTGCGTTTGATGCGGCTGCTCGATCGCCCGGCATCGGTCCCGGTGCTACAGGCCCAGCTTGTGCGCGAGATGCACTATTGGCTGCTGGCCGGGCGGCACGGGTCGGCGATCCGTCGTCTGGGGTGGCCAGATGGCCAAATGCGGCGAGTGGCGCGCGCGGTCGCAGTGCTTCGGGCAGAGTTCGCGCGGTCTTTGCCAGTCGAGCGCCTGGCGGCTGTGGCCGGAATGAGTATGTCGTCATTCCACCAGCACTTTCGCGCAGTAACCTCGCTCTCTCCCTTGCAATTCCAGAAACAGTTGCGCCTGATTGAGGCGAGGCGGCTGATGCTGTCGGAGGGAAAGACTGCGAGCAGCGCAGCGTTCGCGGTCGGCTATGAAAGCGTGTCGCAGTTCACCCGGGAATATGGTCGTCTGTTCGGCCGGACGCCTGTTCGGGATACGAAAGAAGCGAGAGGCAGAAACTTGGCCGCCGCTTGAGGTGCCTTCGGCAGCTTCGCTCGCTACGCGCCGAGCTTGCCGAAGCG
>NZ_RZTA01000076.1:0-5267 GCF_004023115.1 Mesorhizobium sp. M6A.T.Cr.TU.017.01.1.1 | reverse complement strand
GCGCTGCGCCTGCTCGTCCGCGCCGACAGTTGGCGCGCTGATCTTACCTCATCGACATCAAGTTCGTGGTCTGAGCGGCCTTAACGACGTCGAGCACAGGTTCATGGGCCTCCGGATGACCGATGTCCTTCAGCTGATCGGGCGTCAAATCCGCTAGGGCCCTGCGTCTTGCGACGTTCTCTCGCCACGTCCTGAAGGCAACGATGATTATTGCTACGCTTTTCAGCCTTGACCCAAACAAGCGGCGGCTGGGTGCGCCGCGGCCGGAGCGAGTTTTCGTGTGAGCCA
Source organism: Mesorhizobium sp. M6A.T.Cr.TU.017.01.1.1 (assembly GCF_004023115.1). Classification (NCBI taxonomy): domain Bacteria; kingdom Pseudomonadati; phylum Pseudomonadota; class Alphaproteobacteria; order Hyphomicrobiales; family Phyllobacteriaceae; genus Mesorhizobium; species Mesorhizobium sp. M6A.T.Cr.TU.017.01.1.1. The sequence goes on along the minus strand of NZ_RZTA01000076.1, from coordinate 4,979 downwards.
TTTTTAGTCTCCCATTTGAGTTTGCGGGTTGGGAGCGTGCCACGTGGTTTCGGGCTGTTCGGCTGTGCGTGAACAAAAGGGAAAAAGTTCCTTCGCGCTCCGCGGCTCTCGTGTCGAGAACGTCGTTGTCTCGGAGAATCTCGCTACGGAATGATTTCAGCGGAACGGAATTTGGTTACGTCTGTAACAGCGGGAGCGCCGTTGTCGATCGCCGGCGCCGCCCCGGAAAGCGGCCGTGCTGGGCCGTCGCGATATCTTGAAGCGTGGGCGCAGGAGCACCCGCTTCTGCGCAGGCCGCGGCTGGGATCAGCGGCTCCATTGGAATAGCGCCACACTTGTTACTCCCGCTGTCCGCTCTCCGGTGCCAAACTACCTCATGCCTAACCATGAGCGAAGAGCAGCGAATGAAACCGCGCTTCGGCCAACGAGGCGCGGGGTTTCGCCCAAATCAGGAGGTATCAAAGTATGACTGCATCAGCCGGAAACGGACGGAAGAGCGGACAGCCTGCCATGCACACACCACCGGTCGTGTCGCCGCAGGCGTGGGAGGCGGCCCGCGAGAAGCTGCTCGTGAAGGAAAAGGCCCAGACCCGCGCCCGTGACGCACTGGCCGCCGAGCGCCGGCGGATGCCGTGGATGGCGGTGGAGAAGACGTATGCGTTCGAGGGGCCTGACGGAAAGGTGAGCCTGCTCGACCTGTTCAACGGTCGGCGTCAGCTGATCGTCTACCGCGCCTTCTTCGAGCCGGGAGTGTTCGGCTGGCCCGACCATGCCTGCCGCGGCTGCTCCCTGGTGGCCGACCAGGTCGCCCATGTCGCCCACCTGAACGCCCGTGACACCACCCTCGTCTTCGTCTCGCGTGCGCCGCAGGCGGACATCGCGCGGCTGAAGGCGCGGATGGACTGGGAGATACCGTGGTTCACCATCACCGACAGCTTCGACGCCGATTTCGGCGTGGACGAGTGGCATGGTCACAACGTGTTCATCCGCGACGGCGACCGCGTGTTCCGCACCTACTTCATCAACAACCGCGGCGACGAACAGATGGGGGGCACCTGGAACTACCTCGACATCACGCCGCTGGGCCGGCAGGAGGTCTGGGAGGACTCGCCCGAAGGCTATCCTCAGACCCCGGCCTACAACTGGTGGAACTGGCACGACAGCTACGGCTCCGACGCAGCGGCCGACAAGAAATGGGTCGAGGTATCGGACGCCGGAGAGGCGGCGTTCCGGGAGGCCAGCACGAAGGCGTGAGCCAGGCCTGTTCGGTGAATCGGGCGGACGGCGACGGCCGGTCTGAGGGCCACCGATCCGCCGCCCGCTCCTGAGTGAGTTCGATTGTGAGTTAAATAGTGCCCGGTCTTCAGCGCGCTTCTGCGGCGGCGACGGCTTGCAGCTACTCAGATCGCTCTGCCGCTATTCATGCGGACTTCACGACCAGAAAAGGGCGTTTGTGGGTGGCCGGTCTCGCTCGAAAGCTCGCGGCGGGAGCAGGGCGGCCGACATGAAAGCCTTGGATTTCATCTATGTCGAATTCGCGTATGAAGGCCATCTGCTTGTCGGTTTCCACCCCTTCGACCAGGATTTTATGGCCGCGATTTCGGACCAGGGCAATAATGTCTTGCAGCATTGCCTTGCCTCTGGGGGAGCCGCAATCATGAAGAAACGAGCGGTCAATCTTCACGGTATCGAAATCGATTAGACGAAGCCATGAGAGGCCCGCGAAGCCGGTCCCGAAGTCATCAAGCCATATCCTGATCCCTAGCAGCTTTAGGTCGCTGATGCAGCGAAGAATGTCGGAGTGCATCTCCATCTCGAGCCCTTCGGTGATTTCGAAGGCCAGCCTGCTGCCGGCTACGCCGGTCTCGCTCAAAATGGCCGCAACAGAGGTTGCGAAGCCGGGCGTCTTGAGCTGAATTGGAGAGACGTTGACGCTGACGACACGGACGTGATCGTCCGCCAGAAGCTCAGTGCACACTGTCCTAATTGCCCAGCGCCCGAGCGCCAGGACAGCGCCAGTTCGTTCCGCGACGGGAATGAAGAGGCTCGGCGGAACCGACGTGCCATCCAGCATTTTGAGGCGCATCAGAGCCTCGACGGCTTCAACTCGGCCCGACGCGACATTTTGGATAGGCTGATAGACGAGTGAAACGAGATCCTGGCCGATCGCGATCTTCAGCAAAGCCGCAATATTCTCGCTCTCATCGCTGCTCTGGGGATCGTTTGGATCGAACAGCCACGTACAATTTCGACCGCCTGCTTTTGCCAGATAGAGCGCGCGGTCGGCCTCGTGGATGATTTTTTCCAGCTTGGCGCCGGTCTGGACCCTGGTGAAGGCAGCGCCAACGCTCACCGTTACAACCGAGGTACCGTCTCTCCGGTGCTCGTGGGGAAGTGCGAGGTTCTCCACCGTGCTTCGAATGGCTTCCACAATATCTGCGACCTGTTCTCTTTTCTCCATGCGCGCCAGGACAATGAATTCTTCCCCGCCGTAGCGGCCGATTGAGCCATTGTGCTGCTTAATCATATCGGCAAGGGCATTGGCGACAAGAATCAGGCAGCGGTCACCTTCTTGATGCCCGTAAAAGTCATTGAACCTTTTGAAGAAGTCCACGTCGATGAGGATCGCCACAAAACTGCTGCCAGACCTCTGCCAGTCGCTCCAGTAGTCCCGCAGCTTCTCGTCAATCGCCCGCCGATTCTCCAGACCTGTAAGCGGATCGGTTCTCGACAGGTTCAACAGCGCCTGTCCGCGCTCGGTGGCTTCCTTGTGCTGGATTTTGGCTTCGAGGGCATTCAGGAAGACGTTGTAGCGCTCCTCGTTCAGCTTCCAGTTTACGTAAGATGTAAATGTGAAGCATGAGATATAGAAGGTTCCAAATACCATTTTGTAAGTTAATGTGGACGGCACAAAATAATTTACGATATACAAAATTACCAATATTATAGCAGAAGTTACAATAGACACGTTGAATTTAAATGTGAAAAATAGATTAGCGCTCATCATGAAGATGGTGCCGAAAACCATATAATAAGAGACGCTTTCCTTGTCCGCACCCATAACCGCTGGGCACAACCAGCCAACATAGCCAAAGATGATGGCTCCGGCGCAAGTCACGTCAATCCATTCCGTTCCGACTCCCTGGCGAAGTTGTGCTTCCAAGATCAGGAGCGCAGTCACTCCGACCACGAAGCGTGCCGTGATCGTATAGATTGCCACATCCGGAATCAGCAGCAGATCGGTTGCTGAAAACAGCAGATAGATGGCAACGGCGATCCATAGCCCTGGCCTAGCGTCCGTTCGTCGCGTCGCTTGGGATTCCTTTCGGTAGAGGTTGCGGAGTTCGTCGGACCGCGGCTCGTAGCGCGGTTCGAACGGTTCCGCATCGGCTATATCGGCCAATGCGGATGACGCGGAGTCGCTCGTCACCACAAACCCCATTTGAACCGGGCTTTGCATTCCGAACTCATTTTTAGCTTCTGCCCCCACGCCGGCCGACTCCTCAGGCGACAGCGATTGCGGCGCCTCGCAAACAATATGCAGCCGCGCAAATAGGTTTTCGTTAACTCGTATCGGGAATCCGAACCGCAAGGCGTTCAAACAACTAGGATGGTTGGCGGGAAATTAACGACACCGCTAAAATGCCAGGGATGTGCCTTGGCAAAGATAAAATTTTACGCAATATCTAGATAATATCTAACTAATTGTAATTATGGAGTCTGCGGTGGCAACCATCCTTGATGGCAAAAGTCTGATTACTGCCGAGATGATCGCCGCCAGTCTCCCTCGAAGAAAGCTCGGTCCTCACAGCGAAGCGTTCGAAACCGCCCGCGTAGAGCTGGCACTCATTCTCCACGCGACACACCAGCAAGTCGAGCAACGAAAGGATCCCGCGGAGATCATTCGTCGGCTGATGTCGTACCTCGACGCAACCCGTTCCAAGGTTCATCCGGACGTTTGGCAAGCATTGATACCGGTAGTGCAGAACCACCCGATCTTGGAGTACTTTCTCGAGGATCCGCTCACGCGGTGGTCCCATGACAAGCCCAGAGGTTATTCTGGCGACGCGCAGTTGCTCGACTACATCTATTGTGATCCGCACGTGGCCGAGAGCGTGGCAAGCGCCTCGGAGATCGGCAAGGCACTCTATAGCCACACCAAGGATGTACCGTCGTGCATCGCAGCACGGGAGCGACGCGATCTTTTAACCCGGTATGTCGATGAGATTGCGGCCAAGAATGGACCGCAAGCCGAGGTCCTGGCGATTGCGGCCGGCCATTTACGGGAGGCCAATCGCTCGGCCGCCTTACAAGAGGGCCGTCTCAAGCGCTGGGTTGCGCTCGATCAGGATCCTCAGAGCGTTGGGTTGATCAACCGCGACTTCCAGGGCACCGCGGTCGAGGCCATCGACGGCTCGGTACGAACCGTGCTCACGAGGGGCCACAAGCTTGGCAAGTTCGACTTCATCTACGCCTCTGGCCTCTACGATTACCTTGCGCACAACGTCGCCGTGAAGCTCACAAAGACTTGCCTGCAGATGTTGAAGCCGAACGGGACATTCCTGTTCGCGAACTACGCAGAGGGCAACCCCGACGCCGGCTACCGGGAGACGTTCATGAACTGGGTGCTGCTGTTGCGGTCGGAGGCCGATATGTGGGACATCATCAATGCCAGCGTCGACCGCAACACCGTCGAGGCGCAGGTGTTCTTTGGCGAGAACCGCAACGTCCTATATGGCGTCATCGAAAAGCGCGGATAGCGACCGCCTTGGGCTGCAAGGTTGTCGCCCATTGGCGGCAGCCGGTCCGATTGCGTTTTGATGCTAATTTTCGAACGCCGCCCTTAACGTCTCGAATGGCGCCAGCGCGCCGCGCACCTGGACGACAGCCGCGGCGACGCGATGCGCGCGCAGCACGGCTTCGGTCGGGGCATGGCCGGCCAGCCGGGCGGCGAGATAGGCGCCGGTGAAGGAATCGCC
>NZ_RZTA01000075.1:0-32854 GCF_004023115.1 Mesorhizobium sp. M6A.T.Cr.TU.017.01.1.1 | reverse complement strand
GCCGACATGGAAGCACAGGCCGACCTTGTAGCCCGTCCGGTTCAGCCTTTCGGCCAGATCGAGGATCCCGACACTTATGAGCGGGCGCTGGCCTCGGCCGACTGGGTGCGCAACCGCGTCAGCTTCGACATTGCCGGGCTCGACGTCGGTGGCGGTTTTCCCGCCGAGTACGGCCATGATCCCAACCGCAAGCAGATCGAGATGCCGTCGCTCGGCCAGATCATGTCGCGGCTGTCGGGCGATTTGAAGGAATACCAGTTCGACCAGATGCCGCTGGTGGCGGAGCCGGGCAGGGTGATCGTGGCGCGCTGCCTGTCGCTGATCGTGCGCGTGCTGCTGCGCAAGGGCAAGCGGCTCTACATCAATGACGGCATCTGGGCGTCGCTGTCGGATTCATGGACCGGCAAGATCACGCTGCCGGCGCGCTTCATTCCAGACCCGGCGATCCGCTCGCGCAATGGCGTGGAGAAGACCATCGTGCCGTTCAAGGTGTGCGGTGCGACCTGCGATTCCGTCGACATCCTGTCGCGGCCGTTCTGGCTGCCGGAAACGGTCGATACCGGTGACTGGATCGAGATCGGCCATATCGGCGCCTATTCGTTGTCGCTCAGGACACGGTTCAACGGCTTCTATCCCGACACATTCGTCGAGGTGACAACGCCGTTCGACGAAGGCGACGCGCCGCAGGGGTTTGCCAGCCTGGAGACGATGGCGGATTAGGCCATACGCAGGTCAGGCTACGCCGCCGCCGGCCTGGATGTTCTCGCCGGTCAGCCAGCGAGCCTCGTCGGAGGCGAGGAAAACCGCGACATCGGCAACATCCCGCGGCGCTCCGATCCTGCCGAAAGGCGACATGTCGGCGGCCACGGCCCGGTCCCGCTCCGGAAGCAGGTCGGTGTCGGTAAAGCCTGGCGAAAGCGTATTCACGGTGACGCCGCGCGGTCCGAGCTCGCGCGAGAGGACGCGGACGAACTGTTCGACGGCCCCTTTGCTGCCGAGATAAAGGGCGGTCTGCGTGAAGAACATCTTGGTTCCACCTGTGGAGACGGCGATGATGCGGCCACCATCGCGCACGCGCCGCGCCGCCTCCTGAAGCGTGAAGAAGGTGCCTTTGGCGTTGGCGCCGAAGACATGGTCGAAATCGGCTTCGGTGGCCTCGACGAACGGCTTTATGACGGCGACGCCGACATTGGCGACAACGATGTCGATTGGCCCCATCTGCTTTTCGGTCTCATCGAAAAGCCGGCTTATGTTGGAAACGCTGGAGATATCGGCCCGAATGGCGACGGCCTTTCCGCCGTTCTCGCGGATGGCAGCAACGGCTTCCTGAGCGGCTTTCTCGTTACCGACATAGTTGACGACCACGGCCGCGCCGTTTGCCGCGAGCCCCTCGGCGATGGCGCGTCCGATGCCGCGCGAACTGCCCGTCACGAGCGCGGTTTTGCCTTCAAGCGAACGATACATAGCTGTCCCTTTTTTCGTCTGGGTGTGCGGCCGCACCAAATCGGGCGGCAGTTCCATGTGGAAGTTAGGGGCATGCTATTGCTCAGATAATAGCCTATTATCGAATAGGCTTGTTAAGTATGGGGCACATAATGCGAGGGACCGAGTTCTCCGAGCTGAACGCGTTTGCGGCGATCGTCGAGGAAGGCAGCTTCGTCCGCGCCGCGGCCAGGCTCAGGGTTTCCCCATCCGCACTTAGCCAGACGATACGCGGGCTGGAAGAGCGTGTCGGTGTCCGGCTGCTCAACCGCACGACCCGCAGCGTGTCGCCGACCGCAACAGGCGAAACGCTGTTTGCCCGCCTCGCTCCGGCATTCAGCGAGCTCGAAGGGGCTGTCGCCGACGCGCATGCTTCACGCGATCGACCGGCAGGCTCGCTGCGCATCAATGTTCCACGCATTGCCGCGATGCGTTTCATCGCGCCCATCCTCGGCGATTTCCGCCGCACCTATCCCGATATTGCCCTCACCATAATCATCGATGACATGCTGACCGACATTGTGGAGGGACGATTCGATGCCGGAATCAGGCTTGGTGAGCGGCTGCATAAGGACATGGTGGCGGTGAAGCTCAGCGAGGAGCTGGAGATGGCCGCGGTAGCGGCGCCCAGCTATCTGGAGCATCACCCCATACCCCGCCATCCCGCTGACCTGCATCATCACGAATGTATCAATTTCCAATGGCCCGGTGGCGGCAACATCTATCGATGGGAGTTTGCGCGAGGCCAGCGCGCTTTGGAAATAGCCGTGAACGGCGGTCTGACGGTCAACGACACGGAACTGATGATCGGGGCGGCCCTGGACGGGGTCGGCGTGGCTTACATGCTGGAATACCAGGTTCGGCCGTGGATCGAGGCCGGCAAGCTTATCCGTTTTCTCGAAGCCTGGTCGCCCCGATTTCCCGGCTTCTACCTATATCATACGAGCTCCCGGCAGGTTCCGCCGGCCTTGCGCGTCTTCATCGACTTCCTGCTTGCCAGGCGATGATGCCGTTCGATGAAGGTGACGCGCCGCAGGGATTTGCCAGCCTTGGAGACAATGGCAGGGTGAGTTCTTCCCTTCTCCCCTTGTGGGAGAAGGTGGCCGAGCGCAGCTCGGTCGGATGAGGGGTGCTGGACGGATCGCGGCGCTGGCGTTTCTTCCAACACCCCTCATCCGTCTCGGCGCTGCGCGCCGATCCACCTTCTCCCACAGGGGAGAAGGAAGAGGAGCTACAGCTTCCCCAAAAGCTCCGGTGTCGGCCAGCCGTCGACCGGTAAGCCTAGCCGCTTCTGCTCCTTGCGGATCGCCTCGCGGGTGTTGGTGCCCAGGATGCCGTCGACCGTGCCCACGTCATAGCCTTTGGCCTCCAGCTTCGTCTGCAAGGCCCTCATCTGGTCGCCGTTGAGGCCGGGTTCGGGATTGCGCGGATCGAATTGCGGCGCGCCCGCCAGCCGCGTGGCGAGATTTGCCGCGGTCAGCGCATAGGTGAAGGATTGGTTCCACTCGAGATAGACGTCGAAATTGTCGTAGACGAGGAAGGCCGGTCCCTTGCGACCCATGGGCAGCGCGAGACCTGCCTTTAGGCCGTTGTCGACAAGCGGCGTGCCATTCGGGTTGGTGACACCCCACTGAGCCCACTGCGTCAGCGGCAGCTTGTTGGTGCGCCCGGTCTGGTCCCATGGCATGTCGTCTGGCACGCGGACTTCCTCGATCCAGGGCTGGTCGCGATTCCAGCCGCGCGACATGATCTTGTTGGCCGTGGTCATGATCACGTCCGGCGCGCTGCTGCGCAGGTCGACCAGACCGTCGCCGTCGCCATCGACGCCGCGGCCGAGATAGTCGGACGGCAGCATCTGCGTCTGGCCGATTTCGCCCGCCCAAGCGCCGGTGACATCGGCCGGCACGACGCCGCGATCGATGAGGGTCAGCAGCGGCGTGATCTGCGGCCGGAAGAGTTGCGGGCGGCGGCAGTCATGCGAGAGCGTGACCAGTGCGTTCAGCGTGTGGAAATCGCCCTGCACAGCGCCGAAATCGGTTTCTAGCGCCCAGAAAGCGGCGATGATCGGTGGCTGGACGCCAAATTCCCGGTCGGCGCGGGCAAAAACATCCGCGTATTTCTTCAGATTGGCCGCGCCCTGCTTCAGCCTATGGGACGAGATCATACGGTTCGAGAACTCAACGAAGGTCTGGGTAAAGACGCCTTGGGAGCGGTCGCGTGCCAGCACCTTTTCATCGGCGGTGGCGTTTTCCAGCGCCTCAAGGCCGGCAGTGCCGACGCCGGCGCTCTTGGCCTCAGCCGCCACGCCCTGCTTCCACGCCTCGAAATCGCCGCCGCATTGCTGTGCCACCGCTGGCGCCGTGGCGGCCAGAAGCAGCGCCGCGAGAATTTCCAAGCGCAATCGCATCGCCATCCTTCCAAGAAGATTACCGGCGGTTGCAGGCGTCCTTCACTGGCTGTGTCGAAAAGCAGGCGGCAGGCCCGGTGTCAACGGGTGTTCTGCCGCAGCCACTTGTTCCAGGCTGCTTCCGAGCCGTTGAAGACATTGATGTCGGCATTGCCCCTCATGCCCGGCACGACGCCGGTTCCGGTGTACTGCCAGAAAGTGAAGGGGTGGCTACCGTATTTCTCGCGCGGGTGCCCGGCCACCGAGCGCAGCCAATAGGGGTAGCCGCGGAAAGCCGACAGGCCGTTGTCGTCGAAGAAATCGATCGAGGTGTAGATGATCGGCTTCTTGCCATAGTGTCTTTCGACGATTTCGAGGAATATGCTCATCTCGCTACGCACCGTGGCCGCATCGGGCCGCAGCCTGCAAGTCGGCGACTTGGCGTTCCATTCCATGTCGAGAACCGGCGGCATCGCCGAGCGGTCTTTGGGCACGTTCTTGATGAACCAGCGCGCCTGCGTGGCGGCCGGCGTGCAAAAATAGTAGAAATGATAGGCCGCGCGCGGAATTCCCGAGGCTTTCGTGCGGCTCCAATGCTCGTCGAAATATTCGTCGAAGCGATCGCCGCCTTCAGTCGCCTTGATGAAAACGAAGGAAATGCCGCTGGCCCTGGCCGCCGGCCAATCGACCGAGGTCTGGTATTTGGAGACGTCGGTGCCGTGAACCGCATAGCTCCACGGCGCGCCGCTTTCCCACTCATGCGGGTCGGAGTCGTCAAAACGGGGTGCACGCACCGCAACCGTCGGGGCGCTCGGCAGCGACGGGGCAAGATCGTCGACGGTCGAGCAGGCGCCCAGCAACGTCAGCATGATGAAAGCCGCGAAACGGCGCATCGCCACTCCTGAACCGGTTTCAGCCGGCCGCTGATGGGTTGTTGCTGCAGGTGGCCCCCTCGACCGTACCCCCAAAGCGATCACCCCACAGGACCGCTCCTATCCCTGGTCATCGCCGACCATGGTTGATATTCCGTTCACGGCGCTCGACAGGAGCCGCGATTTTGCCGAAGCAATGGCGGCAAATCAATGACATAGATGAGCGTCCGGGGGAGTCGGAAAATGCGGACTGTTCTAAGGCTGGTGAAATGGCTGGTCGGGCTGGTCGTGCTGGCGGTCGCAGCACTCGCCGCCTGGCTGTATTTGGCGCCGCCGGAACTGATCCGCGTCGGCTCGGGTTATTCGGCCAAGATCGTCTGCTCGAATGTCTTTATCGCCGGACGCGATGCCAATGAGGTGCTCGCCGTCGACGTGCAGGCGCCAGGCCATCCATTGCTGAGGCTGATGAGGATCTCTGTCGACAAGAAGCAGGGCACGGTTTCGGCGGGGCTGTTTGGCGTGTTCGGCAAGAGCGTCGCGGTCGTTCGTGACGGGCTCGGCTGCACGTCGGTTCCGGACGGCAATGTTACCGCTGCCAAGGCGGTCATCGGGGCGGCGCTGACGCCAGCACCGCCGCTCGATTTGCTCTGGCCGGACGGCGACAAGGTCGACGTCTCGCAGAACCCCGAAATCGCGCAAATCCTTGATGATCCCGCAATGACTGGCGCCGGTATGCGAGCGGTGGTGGTGGTCAAGAACGGCCGCATCATCGCCGAGCGTTATGGCGCCGGCTTTTCCGAGAAGACACCGCTGCTCGGCTGGTCGATGACCAAGACGGTAAACGCCGCGATCGTCGGCACGGTGGTGAAAGACGGCAAGATGGCGATGACGAACCAGGGGCTGTTCGGACCCTGGAAAACGGACGGCCGCGCTGCCATCAGCCTCGCCGATATGATGGCAATGTCGAGCGGGCTGGAGTTCAACGAGGAGTATGGCGACGTCGCCGACGTGACGCGGATGCTTTATCTCGAGCCTGATATGGCCGGCTTTGCCGGATCCAAGCCGCTGACCGGCGAGGTCGGCAAGGTGTTTTCCTATTCGAGCGGCACGGCAGTGATGCTGTCCAGGCTTTGGCAGGATGCCATCGGCGACAAGGACAAGGCGCTGGCGTGGCCGAGGGTTGCGCTGTTCGACCCGCTGGGCATGCAGAGCGCGGTGCTGGAGGCCGACGAGCACGGCACCTTCGTCGGCTCGTCTCATCTCTACGCCACCGCGCGCGACTGGGCGCGCTTTGGCCAGTTCCTGCTGCAGGACGGTGTCTGGAACGGCAAGGAGATCCTGCCTGCGGGTTTCGTCAACTGGATGCGGGAAGCTGCACCGGCCTCGAAGGTCTACGGCAGGGGCCAATTGTGGATCGAGGGGCCGGGCGACGAGGAGAGCCCCGGCGCCGGCACCGCTGCGGGCTTGCCTGGGGACACCTACTGGATGGAGGGCCATGACGGGCAGACCATCGCCATCGCCCCCTCGGAGCAGCTGGTGGTGGTGCGGCTTGGGCTGACACCGGCCAAGCTCGGCTATCGGCCGCAGGTCATGGTGGCAGCGCTGGTGAAGGCGCTGCAATAGAAAAGCTATCTGCGCGGTCCGACCACAGCGAGCCACGCATAGCCGCGATACAGTGTTCTGAACCGAAGGCTTGCGCCGATCCGCTCGGACTCCGATTCCAGGACATCGCGCAGGGATTCACGCGGCTCGACATGGAATTTTCTCAGCCAGCCGCGCAGCAGTGTGCGGAACCAGCCGGGCAGGGCCTCCTGCTGGCCGAAATCGACGACGTGCAGCGAGCCGCCAGCCGACAGGGCTCCAAGTGCCGCGGAAATTGTCTTCTCCCAACCGGGGATCATCGATAGCGAATATGAGACAAAAATGCGGTCGAAACTTTCGACAGAAAACAGTGCTTTCGCGTCGAAATCCGTTGCGTCGCCGCGCGCCAGCTTGACGAGGCCGGACAGGCCTTCGCGGGCAATGGCAGCCATGGCCGTTTCCAACATTTCGGCCGAAATATCGAGACCGAAGAAGCGGGCGTCGGGATAGCGGCGGGCGGCAAGCACGATGTTGCGGCCGGTGCCGCAGCCGAGTTCTAGCACCGTGCCGTCGGCGGGCACATCCAGCCCTGATATCAGCCGGTCGCGGCCGAGCAGGTAATATTTGCGGGTCAGGTCGTAGATATGGCGCTGCCAGCGGTAGACGCCGTCCATCAGTTCGGCATGCCTGGCCGGCGGTTCGGCGTGCCTGGCCGGCAGTTCGGTCGTGCTCATGCGGACAGCTTCACATAAAGGTGGAAACCGCCATAGATGGCCGAACGGTCGCGGGCCGAGAATTCGCGCGAGGCTTCGTCCGCATAGCTCCATTGGTCGAGCAGCGAATTCGAGACACGGCCGGGCAGCAGGCTGGGTTCGGCCGCGGTGCGGAAGATGACGCGGGCATCAGTCGACGCGGTGCGGGTGATCTCGGCCCATAGCGCGTTGAGCTGGTCGTCGGTCATCCAGTCCTGCGCGTCGAGCAGGACGAAGCGGTCGACGGAACCGGCATCCTTGCCGGCGAGGAATTCGATCAGATTGGCATGGTGTATGGCGACGCGGTCGACATTGTTGCGGATCGTCTTGTAGTTGCGCTTTTCGAGATAGGCGGGCAGCGCCGCCTCGCCAGGATTGGGATAGCGGCGGGCAAAAGCCTGCCAGGCGAAATAGTTGTTCTCTAGCGGAAAATCGCAAGCGAGCTTTTCGAGCCGGGCCTTCAGCACGCTGGCCATGGTGCCGTCGCCCGAGGTGATCAGCGAATCGTACTGCGCCGGCGGAATGCCGAGCCCGAACAGCGAGGCCTTTCGCGAGGTGGCCCATTTCAGCAGCGGCTTTTCGAAGACCGGCGCCAACTCCTCATTGAAGAAGCGGCGCTGATCGGCGAGGCTTTTGGCTTCCATGATGCCGGCCGGGTCGACCCCGAAGAACTTGGCAGTGCGGTGGCCCATGGCGATGAACAGGCCGAGCAGGCCGGTCTGGTAGAAATTGCGGTCGAAGACGGCGATGCGGCGACGCCTGCGCCAGTTGCGATGCTCCCAATAGTGGCGGCTGACCGGATCGAGATGCGGCGCGATGAAGCGGTCGTAGGCTTGCGAATTGTGACGGGTCTCGGCAGCGCCGAAGAAACGGAACAGGTCGCCCTGCGAGGGCAGATGACGCACCGCCTCGAGCTTCATGCGGTTCAGCGCGATGTGGGCGGTGTTGAGATCGACGGCGTCGATCCTCTCCGGCGACCGGGTGAGATAGGCAAGGATGTTGCAGCCGCCCGAGGCGATGGTGACGACACGGTGGCCCTGATCAAGCTGCATCGCGTCCATGTCGACGTCGGGGTCTTCCCAGATCTGCGGATAGACGAGGCCGGAAAACAAAAAGGCGAAGAGCCGTTCGGAGAGGCCGGCCTTCGACAGCGGGCGATTCTGATAGACGGCCTTGCCAACTTCCTTGCCGCGGCGAAAAACCAGTTCTCCGGAAAGATCCGTCATGACAAGGCGATTCCCCATTTGCTCTGGCGCAAGCGGGTAGCGCAGCGTTATGACAGGCCGGTGACAACCTGTTGAAGCTAACTCAGGCCTCGCCAAACCCACCTGGCGTCGGTGTCGTGAGGATGACGGCGTCGTCGGCCTCCAGCACCGTCTGGTCGCAAGCCTTTAGGACTTCGACGCGGCCATCCTTGCGGCGGACCTTGGTCGAGCCGGCCTCGCCATCGCCGCCGCCGTCCAGGCCTTGCGGCGGGCGGTTGCGGTGCGAGGACAGGATGGCGCATTCCATCTTTTCAAGGAAGCGGATGGTGCGCTTGGTGCCGTCGCCGGCACTCCATTTGCCTTTGCCGCCGGAGCCTTCGCGGATGTGGAAATCCTCGAGCAAGACGGGAAAACGCAATTCCAGCACTTCCGGGTCGGTCAAGCGCGAATTGGTCATGTGGGTGTGGACGCCGGAGGTGCCGGCAAAGCCGCGGCCGTTGTTCATCCGGCCTGCCGGCGAGCCGGAGCAGATCGTCTCGTAATACTGGTACTGCTTGTTGCCGAAGGTGAGGTTGTTCATCGTGCCTTGCGCGTTGGCCATCGCGCCCATGGCGCCGAGCAGCGCATTGGTGACATGTTGGGAGGTTTCGACATTGCCGGCGACGACGGCAGCCGGATAGGCGGGCTTCAGCATCGAGCCATCGGGGATGATGATGTTGATGGGTCTCAGACACCCGGCATTCATCGGGATCATGTCCTCGACCATGACGCGGAAGACATAGAGCACGGCTGCGCGGGCGACCGGCTCGGGAGCGTTGAAATTGTTCTTCATGACCGGCGACGTGCCGGTGAAGTCGACGGTCGCCTCGCGCTTTTGCCGGTCGACCGAGATCTTCACCTTGATGACCTGGCCGGTGTCGGTCGGATACTCGTATACGGAGCTGTCGGGCAGCCGCTCCAGCACGCGGCGCACGCTTTCGGCTGCGTTGTCCTGGACGTGACCCATATAGGCCTCGACGACATCGAGACCGAAATGCGCGACCATCTTGCGCAGCTCGGCAACGCCCTTTTCGTTGGCGGCAATCTGCGCCTTGAGGTCGGCGATGTTCTGGTGCGGATTGCGCGCGGGGTAGGGGTGGTCGGTGAGCAGCGTCTCCAGTTCCTTCTCGCGGAACCGGCCGCGATCGACGATGCGGAAATTGTCGAACAGCACGCCTTCCTCGTCGACCGTGGTGGCAAGCGGCGTCATCGAGCCGGGCGCCGTGCCGCCGATGTCGGCATGATGGCCGCGCGAGGCGACGTAAAAGAGGATCTCCGGCGATTGGCCGATCTCCCCCCTTGAGGGGGAGATGCCCGGCAGGGCAGAGGGGGGCGTGACAGAATGAGAGGTTGGCGGGACAGCGCCCCCCTCTGTCGGCTTCGCCGACATCTCCCCCTCAAGGGGGGAGATTGGGCGCGCTTCCTCGAACACCGGCGTCACCACCGTAATATCAGGCAGATGCGTGCCGCCATTGTAGGGCGCGTTGAGGGCAAAGACGTCGCCGGGGTGGATGTCGCCCGAGTTGAGCCGAATGATGGTTTCCACCGAGCGGTCCATGGAGCCGAGATGCACCGGCATGTGCGGCGCGTTGGCGACCAGCGCGCCATTCCGGTCGAAGACGGCGCAGGAGAAATCCAGCCGTTCCTTGATGTTGACGGAATAGGCAGTGTTTTGAAGCGTCACGCCCATTTGTTCGGCGATCGACATGAACAGGTTGTTGAACACCTCCAGCATGACCGGATCGGCCTCAGTGCCGAGCGCCGCCTGCCGGCGCTTTTTCTCGATGCGGCGCAAGAGCACATGGTTCTTGGCGGTGATCTCGGCCTGCCAGCCCGGCTCGACGACGATGGTCTGGTTCGGCTCGATGATCAAAGCAGGGCCGGCAACCTTGTTACCCGGTTTCAGTGTTTCGCGAGGAAAGATATTGGCGTCGCGCCAGGCGCCGTCGGCGAAGATCTTCCTATTCTCCGCAGGGGTTGCGGCGATGTCCTCAAGGGCTGAATCACTTTCCTCGCGGCCGGTGCCGCCGGTGTCGATGCCTTCGACGCCGACCGATTCCACGATCATCGGCTTGTCGTCATAGACGAAACCGAACTGCGCCTTGTGGACCGTTTCGAAATCGCCCTTGGCCCGTGTGATCGAGCCGTGCTCGAAATTCACCGGCAATGCAGTGTCGGTGCCGTCATAGCGGACCTGCAGCACCGGTTTCGAGACGACAGCGTCCTCGGTGATGCCTTGCGCGGCAAGCTCGTCGATGACGGCTTTTCGCAACGTCGCGATGAGATCGTCGATTGCCGGCCTGGAGTCTTCCGCCAGCGGTTTCAGCAGCGCCTGCTGGCGCGACGAAAAAATCGAGGACAATCCAATGCCGTATGCCGAAAGCAGGCCGGAGAAAGGATGGATCAGCACCGCTTCCATGCCGAGTGCGTCGGCAACGAGGCAGGCGTGCTGGCCGCCGGCGCCACCGAAACAGTTCAGGAGATATTCGGTGACATCGTAGCCGCGCTGCACGGAAATCTTCTTGATTGCGTTGGCCATGTTTTCCACAGCGATGGTGACGAACCCTTCGGCGACAGCCTCCGGCGTCCGGCCGTCGCCGATTTCGGCGGCGAGCGCTGCGAATTTCTCGCGCACGGTCTGCACGTCGAGCGGCTCGTTCTGGCCGGGTCCGAAAATGGCCGGAAAGAAGTCGGGTTGCAGCTTGCCCAACATGACATTGGCGTCGGTGACGGCCAGCGGGCCGCCGCGCCGGTACGCAGCCGGGCCAGGATTGGCGCCGGCCGAATCCGGCCCGGCGCGGAAGCGGCCGGCCTCGTAATGCAGGATCGAGCCGCCGCCGGCGGCCACAGTGTGGATGCGCATCATCGGCGCGCGGATGCGCACGCCGGCAACCTCGGTGTCGAAGGCGCGCTCATAGTCGCCGTCATAATGGGCGACGTCGGTCGAGGTGCCGCCCATGTCGAAGCCGATGACCCTGTTGAAACCGGCGAGTTTTGCCGTCTCGACCATGCCGACGACGCCGCCGGCCGGGCCGGACAACAGCGCGTCCTTTCCCTGGAACATGTCAGCAGCGGTGAGGCCTCCCGACGACATCATGAACATCAGGCGGGGGGATTGGCCAATCTCCCCCCTCGTGGGGGAGATGCCCGGCAGGGCAGAGGGGGGCGCCGTAGGGTGCTTTGTGTCATGATTGACGTCACTGGGATGCTGAGATGCTGGCGGGACAGCGCCCCCCTCTGTCGGCTTCGCCGACATCTCCCCCACAAGGGGGGAGATTGGCGCCGCGCCCAGCTCTCCCGCCACCTTCTGCACATACCTTGCCAGGATCGGCGACAAATAGGCGTCGACCACCGTGGTGTCGCCGCGGCCGACCAGCTTGATGAGTGGCGAGACCTCGTGACTGACCGAGACTTGGCGAAAACCCAGTTTCCTGCAGACTTTTGCAACGGCCTTTTCGTGGTCGGGATATTTCCAGGCATGCATGAAGACGATCGCCACGGCGTCGATGCCGTCGGCCCTGGCTTGCTCGATGGCCGGCCGGCAGGCGGCCATGTCGAGCAGCCGTTCGACATTCCCGTCGGCGCGCACGCGCTCGTCGACCTCGATGACGCGTTCGTAGAGCTGTTCGGGAAGAATGATTTCCTTGGCGAAGATGTCGGGCCGCGCCTGATAGGCGATCCTCAGCGCGTCACGGAATCCCCTGGTGATGAGCAGCAGCACACGGTCGCCCTTGCGCTCCAGCAGCGCGTTGGTGGCAACGGTGGTGCCCATCTTGATGTCGCCGATCAGGCTTGATGGGATCGGAGCGCCGGATTTTAATCCAAGCAGCTCGCGAATGCCCTGGATGGCGGCGTCGGCATAGGCTTCAGGATTCTCGGACAGCAGCTTGCGTGGGCGCAGCCCGCCTTTCGGGTCACGGCCGATGACATCGGTGAAGGTGCCGCCGCGGTCGATCCAGAAATCCCATTTGGCGGTCACGGCAGCTCTCCCAGGCATTTTGTTGATTCAATGTGTTAATTCGCAGTAGCCCGACCGGCAACGGCAAAAGCAGATGATGTTACATACGGAAATGCAACGTTACGAAACTCATAGGCGCCTGATGCATTCTGTCCTCGATCGTCACCGTTAGCGGGGGCGTGATTAGAGGAGAGATACCATGAAGAAACTCATTCTTGCGTCGTTTTCGGCGCTTGCCCTGCTTGGCGTTGCGGCTTGCAGCGACAGCGGCACGGGCGGGGACGCCACAACCACGCAGAGCACTAATCCGCCGGCGGCCGAACAGCCGATGCAGCCGGCTCCTGACGCCACGAAGCCGGCTGAGCCGGCTCCGGCAGAGCCTGCTCCTGCGCCGGCGCAGTAGTTTATCTGACTGAGGACCGGGAAGGCCGGTAAGATGCCGGCCTTCCCGGCATCTGTTTCAAGACACGCGCGCCTTGCGGCGATGGCCATCACCGCAAGCGTGATGGTTTTGTCTGTCACTTTTTCGCCCCAGCAGACGACCCTATCAGCCGGCATTTCCCGCGCCCGTTTCCCCGAGACGACATAGCCGAAGCTCGCCGCCATGGCGGAAACGAACAGCAAGATGCCGCAAAGGCCTGCGGTTTTGCGCGCTATGCCGGTGCATTCCATGATCGACGGTTAGCGCCAGCTGCTTCAGGCATCCCGCGAAATCGGTTAGCCGGCCCTGCGGCATTGTCTTCGCTTGATAGCGGTGCCCGGTTAGCCCTAATAGGTGCTCATGTCGATTTGGGATCGCCTCGGCGACTTCATCACGCGCGTTTCGTCCTCAACCTCGTCGGGTGTCGCCGACGTGGTTGAAGCCGTGCGCACGGTTTTCTCCGGCGATCCGGATCTGCGCCGGCGCGTCGCCTTCTCGGTGGCGATGATCGCGCTGTCGGCCAAGATGGCCAAGGCCGACGGCATCGTAACGCAGGACGAGGTGCGCGCCTTCCAGCAAATATTCGAGGTGCCGAAGGAGCAGACGCGCAATGTGGCGCGGCTCTACGATCTGGCCAAGCGCGACATCGCCGGCTTCGAGACCTATGCCGCGCGCATGGCGCAGCTTTGCGGCTCCGGCCATTCGAACTGCGCGATGCTGGAGGACATTCTCGACGGGCTGTTCCACATCGCCAAGGCTGACGGGCTGGTTCATGAGCGCGAAGGCCAGTTCCTGCATCGTATCGCCGAGATCTTCCGGATCGAGGAGGCGCATTACCAGAGCATTCTGGCTCGGCACGTCGACCTGGGTGCGGCCGATCCCTATGTCGTGCTTGGCATCGAGCGGGGAAAACCGTTCGAGGAGGTCCGAAAACGTTATCGCAAGCTGGTTTCGGACAACCATCCCGACCGGCTGATCGCACGCGGCCTGCCGCAGGAGTTCATCAAGATCGCAACGAGCAGGATAGCGGCGATCAACGCGGCCTATGAGATGATCGAACGAGGCCTGCGGCACGCATGAGCGGCTTCCTGCCCGACGAGCCGAGCGCCGAGGTAAGGGTATCGCCGAATTTCGGTCCACGACGCGAGACGGCCAAGCCCGATATGGTCGTGCTGCACTACACCGGTATGAAGACCGGCGCCGGCGCCGAAGCCTGGCTGTGCGATCCGGCGAGCGAGGTTTCATCGCACTATCTCGTCCATGAGGATGGCCGCATCGTCCAGATGGTCAGGGAAAGCGACCGTGCCTGGCATGCCGGTAAGAGTTCGTGGTTCGGACGCAGCGACATCAACTCCTGTTCGGTCGGCATCGAGATCGTCAATCCCGGGCATTCGCTGGGCTATCGGAATTTTCCGAAACGGCAGATCGATGCCGTCATCGGTTTGTGCAAGGGAATTGTTCAGCGCCATTCGATTCCAGCTCAACGGGTGCTCGCCCATTCCGACGTCGCGCCGGGACGCAAGATCGATCCGGGCGAGAAATTCCCCTGGAAGGCGCTGTCCGAAGCCGGTGTCGGCCACCTCGTCGAAGCGGCACCCGTCAGGCATGGCGCGGTGCTGAAAGTCGGCGACACGGATGCTGAAGTCGAGGCGTTGCAGTCGATGCTGGCGCTCTATGGTTATGGCGTGGAGATATCAGGTGCTTTCGACCGGCAGACCGAAATCGTCGTCGAGGCTTTCCAGCGGCATTTCCGGCAACGCAAAGTGGATGGCGTGGCCGACGGATCGACAATCCGCACGCTGGAAAGACTGCTTGCCTCCGTAAGGGCAGCTCCGACCAGGTAGTCTTTATCTTAGTCGTTAAATTACAATCTGTCACTTAAAGTGACTTGCCTCGCCTTCTTTGCCGCTAATTCGACCGTCAAAGGCGGTCCGTGCAAGTTGTCGGACCTACAGCCCCCCATATGTTCCGATGTTGATTTAGCGTACCTGCGTGAAGTTCTTCGCGCGGTTCAGACAGAACAGGATCCCATGCAGAAATTGACCGTTTTAACGGCAGCTGTTGCTGCCGGCGTAATGACTTTTGCCATCGGTGCGGCCAATGGCGCGCCACTGAGCCAGCGAGCCGACCAGGGTTTCATTACCGCGTCCGACAAAATCGCCACGCCGAAAGCCGGCCAAGTTGCGAAGGAAAAAAGGACGGTCTCCGCAAAGGCGGTAAAAGCTGCTGCGGTAAGTGTGAAAAAACCAGCATCCGCAAAGGCGGAAAAAGCTGGGGTAAAAGTGAAAAAGCCAACCTCTGCAAAAAAGGCAGTCTCCAAGCGGCATGTGAAGCGCAACAGGACCCGCATCGACCAGGCGACGACGGCGTCGATCGGCCGGAAAAGTCGGGCGACGGCGCCGAAGGCGGCGGCCGCTGGCGGCAATGACCAGTATTCTACGATCATCGAGCGTCATGCCGCCAGCAACGGTGTGCCGGTCTCGCTCGCCAAGGCCGTCATCATGATCGAGAGCAGCTTTCAGCCGAACCAGGTCGGCAGCGCCGGTGAGATCGGCCTGATGCAGATCAAGCCGTCGACGGCGCGGATGATGGGTTACAGCGGCTCGATCAAGGGTCTCTACGATCCCGAGACCAACATCAAATACGGCATGAAGTATCTCGCCATGGCGCGGAACCTCGGCGGCGGCACGACCTGCGGCACGATCCTGAAGTATAATGCCGGGCATGGCGCCAAGCGGATGAACCCGATATCCGCGGCCTATTGCGGCAAGGTCAAGGTGCAGTTGGCCGCGCTTGGGGCGCCGGCGTAATAAGTCACAACCTGCTTTTTTATTTGCGTTTTCGGACGTGAACCCCTTTATACGCCTTGCCAGCTGGCCGGGCGGCCGCACCCGCGAAGCCGAAAGGCTGCGGGTGAGGAAAGTCCGGGCTCCATGGAGACACGGTGCCGGTTAATGGCCGGCGGGGGCGACCCTAGGGAAAGTGCCACAGAAAGCAAACCGCCACGATCCGTCGTGGTAAGGGTGAAAGGGTGGGGTAAGAGCCCACCGCGCGACTGGCAACAGGAGCGGCACGGTAAACCCCACCGGGAGCAAGACCGAATAGGGGCGGTGCGAGGGGAAACCCTCGAGGGCTGTTTCCGGCTCACCGTCCGGGTAGGTTGCGTGAGGCGCATGGCAACATGCGCCCAAGATGAATGGCCGCCACGTTCTCGTCCCGCAAGGGGCGAGGGCCATACAGAACCCGGCTTACAGGCCAGCTGGCAATTTCTTCTAGATTCTACAAGGAAATTCCCTGATATCAGCAGGTTGCGCCTTCGGGCGCGCCTGCTGGTTCAGGCGCTTCATTGACTGAATCAGCTTGCGGGGCCTGTGCCAGGAACAAGCGTTTCTTGAAGTTGGTGCGATTAAATCGTACCATATATACGGGCAATATCAGGAGCGCATCATGGGTCAGGGCGATAAACGCAGCATCACGCTTTCGCCGGAACTGGCGGCGGCGGTCGACGACGTGGTCGCCGCCGGCGAGTACGCTTCGGCGAGCGAGGTGATCCGCGACGCGCTCAGGCAATGGAAGGACCGGCGCGATCTGCACGGCTATACGGTCGAGGAGTTGCGCAAGCTGGTACAGGAGGGGATCGACAGCGGACCGGCGCTGGACGGGCCGCCAATCATGGAACGATTGCGCGCCAAATATCTGAAAATAGCCGAGGCCAAGGGCCTTGAGGAGTGAAATACCGCCTGCTTCCTCAGGCATTGATCGACCTCGAACTTATCGGCGACTACATTGCCGAACACAATCCTAATGCGGCGGTCCGCCTCGTGGACACCTTGGAGAGGCGTTGGGATTTGCTGACCCTGCATCCTTTCTCAGGCGCGCCGCGCGAAGACATTGCGCCCGGCATTCGCCATCTAGTCGTCGGCGAATATCTCACCTTGTACCGTGTCGGCGAGGATTCAGTCGAAATCCTGCGCGTGCTGCATGGCCGGCGCAATATCGAGGCCGACGACGTCGGCTCGTGATCTTCAGCCGCTGATGCCGTCCAACGACGCCTCGATCGCCTGCCAAAGCTCTTCCACCGGTTCGCAGCCGACCGACAGGCGAACGAAGCCGGGCGGAACAGCGTCTCCTCTTTTCGCTCGCCGTTCCGCCGAAGTGTGCACGCCTCCGAACGACGTCGCCGCCTGCATCAATGCGCAGTTGTTGATGAAATCCTCGGCCTTGTCCTCCGAGGCGAGCACGAATGAGATGAGAAAGCCGAAGCGCTCCATCTGGGCGTGGCCAAGATTGTGCGACGGATCGCTTTCAAGCCCCGGAAAGCGCAAGCCGCTGATCGCAGGATGGTCCTTCAGCCGCCGCGCCAGCACTTCCGCGGAAGAGCACATGCGGTCGAAACGCACGTCGAGCGTTTCCAGGCCGCGATGCACCAGCCATGCCTCGAACGGCCCGGGAATGGCGCCTGATGTTTCGCGCCAGTCAGTGACGGCAGCAATGATATCCGCATTGCGGCTGGCGACATGGCCGAACAGCACGTCGGAATGGCCATTGGGTGCCTTGGTGTCGGCGGCAACAACGATGTCGGCGCCGAGATCGAGCGGTCGTTGGCCGAAGGGCGTCATCGTCGTGTTGTCGACCACCAGGATCGCGCTCGCTTTGTGCGCCGCTTCGGCGACAGCCGTAATGTCGCAGATGTCCAGTCCCGGGTTGGCGGGAGTTTCGACGAAGGCCAGTCGATATCCATCGAAGCCGCCGTCGAGGAAGGTCGATGTCGGCCGGACATCGTAGGCGACGCCGAAAGATTTCAGGAAGCGCTCCGCCAGCGCTCTGGTGGTGTGATAGCCGTCCGACGGCAGCAGGATACGGTCGCCGGATTTGAGCAACCCAAAAAACACCGCCGAGATTGCAGCCATTCCCGAGGGGAAGGCA
Organism: Mesorhizobium sp. M6A.T.Cr.TU.017.01.1.1; assembly: GCF_004023115.1. Lineage (NCBI taxonomy): Bacteria > Pseudomonadati > Pseudomonadota > Alphaproteobacteria > Hyphomicrobiales > Phyllobacteriaceae > Mesorhizobium > Mesorhizobium sp. M6A.T.Cr.TU.017.01.1.1. The sequence continues at coordinate 15,232 of NZ_RZTA01000075.1, read as the reverse complement.
ACACATGGCGCGTCTTCCAGATGCGCCAGCATGTGCTCGACCGCGTCCCAGGTCGGATTGCTGAAGCGGCCATATTGATCGAAGCCGGTGGCGTCGCCGGGCGCGTGGAAAATGGCCGCCATAGTCAGGGGCAAAGGGATTGGGGCGCCCTTGGCAAGCCTGCCGCGACGCAGATGGGGAAGTGCCGCCGCGCGGAACTTGGCTGTTTCGGACATGGATTTCAACCTTGTTTCTGACCGGGAAAGGACGGGCCGACGCTATGCGTGGCAGCGACCCGCGGCAAGCCGACTCCGGTTAGGCCAAGCGGCTCTAAACGCTTCGTTAGGCTTAATGGAGCATAAAGACGGGAGTGCCGTCAAAGCTGCTCTCATCGGTTGTGGCGCGCGCGTTTGTGAAGCCTATTCCCGTTGACGCCCATAACGCCCCATGATATCCCATTTCGATATTCAAGCCTTCGTTCCGCGTCAGGGTGAAGCGTACGCCAATCGGGCAGCCGCGGCGGCTGCGCGTTTGCCTGCTTTCGCCTTTCAGAACGAAGTGAGTTTTGGGCAGGGACCGCGCCGGGGCGGCGCGGACGGCAAGATGCAGAGGGGTGCGGCGGCGCAAGCGGCCGTAACGCGTAATGGACCGGTTTCTGTCAAGCGCGGTGAACAGGATCGATGCGAAGGGGCGGGTGTCCGTTCCAGCGCATTTCCGTGCGGTTGTGCAGAAGCGCGGCTATTCGGAACTCTACGCGTTGCGCTGCCTGGATCGTCCGGCGATGGATGTCGGCGGCCTCGACCTGCTCGACCGTTACGAGCAGCGCATCGCGCAGGAAGACCCCTTCCTGCAGACGGCGGACGACATGTCGTTCTTCTGCCATGGCGATGGAACCTTTCTCAAGCTGGATCAGGACGGCCGCATCTCGATGACCGATTTCATCCGCGAGCACACGGGCATTTCCGCGGAAGCGGCGTTTGTCGGTCGCGGCAATTTCTTTCAGATCTGGGAGCCTGGACGGCTCACCGCCTATGGGACGGAAGCACGCGCCCGGCTTTTGCAGCTTCGGCAGGGGACGAAGCCTGGGGAGCGACCGGAATGATGGCGGGCTACGGCGACGACCCTCACGCCGCTGGCGGACCGGCTCGTCACATTCCGGTCCTCCTTGCCGAGGTGCTGAAGGCGCTTTCGCCTGCAGCGGGCGAGGTGATCGTCGACGGCACATTCGGCGCCGGCGGCTACACCAAAGCAATTCTTGCGAGCGGCGCCTCGGTCGTCGCCATAGACCGCGATCCGGATGCGATCGCTGCGGGTCGTGTCCTCGAACAACAATCGGGCGGCAAGCTCAGGCTGGTTCAGGCGCCGTTCTCGACATTGGACGAGCATCTGGAAAGCGCTGACGGCGTCGTGCTCGACATCGGCATCTCCTCGATGCAGATCGACCAGGCGGAGCGCGGTTTTTCGTTCCGCGCCGACGGACCGCTCGACATGCGCATGGCGCAGGCTGGCCTGAGCGCCGCCGATGTCGTCAACAGCTTCAAGGTGGGCGACCTTGCCCGCATCTTCGGGTTTCTTGGCGAAGAGCGCCATGCCGGCCGCATCGCCCGGATGATCGAAAACCGTCGCGAAAAACATCCGTTCGAGCGCACGCTCGACCTTGCCGACGCGATCGAGACGCATATCGGCCGCGCGCCGAAGGACAAGATCCATCCAGCAACCCGCGTCTTCCAGGCGCTGCGCATTTTCGTCAATGACGAACTCGGCGAACTGGCCAAGGCGCTGTTTGCGGCTGAACGCGTGCTGAAACCGGGCGGACGGCTGGCCGTGGTGACGTTCCACTCCCTGGAAGACCGCATCGTCAAGCGTTTCATCGCCGATCGCGCTGATGCGGCGACCGGATCGCGGCACCTGCCCGAGGCGCAAGCGCGCACCGCCACCTTCAAAAAGGTGGGTAGCGGCGTGACGCCGGATGAGGCCGAGATATCAGCCAATCCGCGCGCGCGCTCGGCTAGGCTGCGCGCTGCTGCCCGCACCGACGCACCGGCGCGCGCCGGCGACTTTTCGATTTTCGGGCTTCCAAAACTTCCTGACCCAAAACTTCCCGGTGCCGACCGGCCGGGAGAGAGGTGAGCACGTGTTTCGTACCAGCGACATAGTCCTGATCGCCGTCATGGTTTCGGCTGCGGCCTTGACCTACAAGACCAAGCGCGAAGCCGAGGAACAATTGGCGGCGGTGCACAAGATCCAAGCGCAGATCCGCTACGAGGAGGATACGATCGATCTGCTCAAGGCGGACTGGAGCCTGCTTACCCAGCCGTCGCGCCTGCAAAAGCTGGCCGACATCTACAAATCGCAACTCGAGCTCGAGCCGGTCAGCGCCCGCCAGATCATCGGGCTGGACGATCTGCCGGCAAAACCCGTCACCATCGAGGACCTTTCGTCCCAGCCGCTGGGCGGCATGGCCGATAGTGGCGGCAAGGACCCCGTCGTGACCGGAGGCATCGTCCAATGATTCCAAGGGCTCCATTGATCGCCAGGGTTGCCAGACTGCTGAAGGGCGGCGCCAAGTTGGAGGACGGATCGATTGTCGTCGAAGGCGCCCGCAAGGCGACCGGCGGCAAAGGCAGGACCCGCATTGTGATGACGATGGCGGTGTTCTTCGGCATCTATTCGACCATCACCGGTCGTCTGGTCTATCTGGGTTTTCAGAATCCCGATCTGTCCGGCGGCCCGCAGAGCCGGGTGACGGCGTCTCGGCCCGACATTGTCGACCGCAACGGCGAGGTGCTGGCGACGGACATCAAGACGGCGTCGCTGTTTGCCGAGCCACGCCGCATCGTCGACGCCGACGAGGCGATCGAAAAGCTGGCGACGGTGCTTCCCGAAATCGACTACGAGCAGACCTACCACAAGCTGAAGAGCGGCGCCGGCTTCGTCTGGTTGCAGCGGCAACTGACGCCCAAGCAACAATCGGATATCATGCAGCTCGGTATTCCCGGCTTCGGCTTCCGCACCGAAAAGCGCCGTTTCTATCCGGCTGGCGAAACCTCTTCCTACATTGTCGGCCTCACCAACATCGACAACCAGGGCATCTCCGGCATGGAGAAATACATCGACGAACAGGGACTGAGCGACCTTCAAGCGTCGGGACTTGCGGTGGCCAAGGATCTGAAGCCGGTGCGGCTCTCGATCGACCTGCGCGTCCAGCATATCGTGCGAGACGAGGTCGCCACAGGCATGGAGAAATACCGCGCAATCGCGGCGGGCGCTGTCGTTCTCAACATCAAGACCGGCGAAGTGATGGCGATGGCCTCGGTTCCGGATTTCGATCCGAACAACCCCTACAATGCGCAGGAAAAGGACCGCTTGAACCGCATGTCGGCCGGCCTCTACGAAATGGGCTCGACCTTGAAGAGCTTTACCACCGCCATGGCGCTCGATTCCGGCAAAGTGACGCTGGAAAGCCGTTTCGACGCTTCGCGTCCGATCAGGATCGGCCGTCAGACCATCCATGATTTTCACGGCAAGGCCCGGGTCCTGTCGGTGCCTGAAGTGTTCATCTACTCGTCCAACATCGGTTCGGCCAAGGAAGCCGAAGCGGTTGGCATCGAGGGGCACCGCGAATTCCTGCATCGCCTGGGGATCCTCGAGAAGATGCAGACGGAACTGCCGGAGGTCGCCCGCCCGACCGAGCCCAAAGTCTGGAAGCAGGTCCATTCGATCACCATCGCCTTCGGTCACGGTGTGTCGACGACGCCGCTGCAGACGGCGGTCGGCTGCGCCGCGCTGATGAATGGCGGCTATCTGATCGAGCCGACCTTCCTGACGCGCACCCAGGAACAGGCGATGTCGGTGGCCAAGAAAGTGGTCAGCGACAAGACATCCGAGAGCATGCGCTATCTCTACGCACTGAACGCCGAGAAAGGGTCAGGCAGGAACGCCAGGGTTCCAGGTTATCGCGTCGGCGGCAAGACGGGAACGGCCGAGAAGGTTGTCAACGGCCGCTACTCAAAGGACAAGAATTTCAACGCCTTCGTTGCGGCTTTCCCGATGGACGATCCGCAATACATCGTGCTCACGATCGCCGACGAACCGAAGCCGGAAAAGCCCGGCATGGGTGCGACGGCCGCCTCGAATGCGGGCGCCATGGCTGCAAACATCATCCGACGTTCGGCTTCCATGCTTGGCGTGAAGCCAGATTTCAGCCATGAAAATGGCGCAACGCTGGTTTCCTATCAGTGATTCTTAGGGCGCGCCGGCAACTGCGCGCTATTTTGTTGCGATGAACGGGGTTCGATGAAGCTGAAAGATCTAGCCGGTATCCTGCCTGTCGAGGGGACAGCTTCCTTCGATACGGAGGTTACCGGGATTTCGTCGGATTCCCGCCAGGTAAGACCGGGCGTGGTCTTTTTCGCGCTCACCGGCACCAAGGCGGATGGCGCCGCCTATGCCGCCGATGCCGCCAGCCGCGGCGCATCAGCGATCGTGGCCGGCAAGGGCAGCGCCATCGCCGGACTGCCGGTGCCCGTTCTCGCCGTCGACGATCCGCGCCTTGCGCTGGCGCTGAGTGCCGCCCGCTACTTCCGCAGGCAGCCGCAAACCATGGTCGCGGTGACCGGCACCAGCGGCAAGACATCGGTTGCGGCTTTCACCAGGCAGATATGGGAGCAGTCGGGCTTCGCTGCCGCTTCAATCGGCACGACCGGCGTGGTGGCGCCGGGCCGCAACGAATATGGCTCGCTGACCACCCCCGACCCGGTAGATCTGCACAGGCTGCTGGCGGACCTGGCGGATGCCGGCGTCACCCACGCATCGATGGAAGCCTCCAGCCACGGCCTCGACCAGCGCCGGCTCGACGGCGTGAAGCTTGCAGCCGGCGGTTTCACCAATCTCGGTCGCGACCACATGGACTACCATCCGACGGTCGAGGACTATCATCGCGCCAAGCTGCGCCTGTTCGACACGCTGCTGCCGAAGGGCGCGCCGGCCGTCATCTTTGCCGACGATCCATGGTCAGAGCCGACGATCCAGGCGGCGAGAGCGGCGGGATTGAATGTGCTGACGGTTGGCCGTCATGGCGAGTTCCTGAGACTGAAGCGGGTCGAGCACGAGCGCCACCGCCAGCGTGCCGAGGTCGAGGTCGATGGCATTCTCCACGAGGTCGACCTTCCGCTGGCCGGGGATTTCCAGATAGCCAATGCGCTGGTTTCGGCGGGCCTCGCCATTTCTACTGGAGCGCCTGCCGCCAAAGCCCTGATGGCGTTGGAGAAATTGAAGGGCGCGCCGGGTCGGCTGGACCTTGTCGGCACCACTGTCAACGGTGCGCCGGTCTATGTCGATTATGCGCACAAGCCGGACGCGCTGGAAAACGTGTTGGCTTCGGTACGGCCGTTCACCACCGGTCGCGTCATCGTCGTGTTCGGCTGTGGCGGCGACCGCGACCGGGGCAAGCGTCCGATCATGGGCGAGATCGCGACGCGGCTCGCCGATGTCGTTATCGTCACCGACGACAATCCGCGCTCGGAAGTGCCCGAAACGATCCGCGCCGCGATCCTTGCCGCCGCACCCGGGGCCGTAGAGATCGGCGATCGGCGCAAGGCGATCCACGAGGCAGTCGCCATGCTCCATGCCGGCGACACGCTGATCGTGGCTGGCAAGGGGCATGAGGAAGGCCAGACCGTCGGCGCCGAGACGCTGCATTTTTCCGACCATGAGGAAGTCCGCTCCGCGCTCCAGGAGCGCGTCGCATGAGCTTCCTGTGGACCTCCGAGGATCTCGTCGCCGCCATGGGCGGACGACCGCTCGGGCCGATGCCGGAAGGTATTAGCGGCATCTCGATCGACAGCCGCAGCCTTGAGCCGGGCGATGCTTTCTTCGCCATCAAGGGCGAGGCGATGGACGGCCATGATTTCGCGACCGCCGCCATCAAGGCCGGCGCCGGCGTGCTGGTCGTCGCCGAGGGCAAGCTGCCGTCGCTCGGACGGCTGACGGCGCCGATGATCGTCGTGCAGGACGTGCTGGCCGCACTGGAAAAGCTAGGGCTGGCCGCACGCGCGCGGTCCAGCGCCAAGATCATCGCGGTAACCGGTTCGGCGGGCAAGACCACCACCAAGGAAGCGCTGCGCCATGTGTTGTCCGCGGTCGGCAAGGTGCACGCATCGCCCCAGTCTTTCAACAACCACTGGGGTGTGCCGCTGACGCTGGCGCGGATGCCGGCAGATTGCGACTTTGCGGTGTTCGAGATCGGCATGAACCATCCCGACGAGATCCGGCCGCTGGTCAAGATGGTCCGGCCGCATGTCGCCATCATCACGCTGATCGCGGCGGCTCATCTCGGCTTCTTCCGCAATCTGGACGAGATCGCCAAGGCCAAGGCCGAGATTTTCGAGGGGCTGGAACCGGACGGCGCCGTTCTTCTCAACCGCGACGACCCGCGTTGGAAGCTTCTGGATAAGATGGCGAGAGCCGCCGGCGTCGAGCACATTTACGGGTTTGGCGAGAATGCCCGCGCGACCTTCAAACTGCTCAAATGCGCGCTGCATGCCGATCATTCGGTCATTGCCGCGAAGATCGGTGGACAGGAAATCACCGCCAGGGTAGGCGCGCCTGGCCGCCACATGGTGCAAAATGTGCTGGCAGTGCTGGGCGCCGCGCATCTGGTCGGCGCCGACATCGGCAGGGTGGCGCTGGCGCTGGCCGATCTTTCGGCCGAACGTGGACGCGGCAAGCGCCATGTGTTGCGCCACCCCAGGGGTTCGATCACGTTGATCGACGAGAGCTACAACGCCAATCCGGCGTCGATGAGCGCTGCAATGGCGCTGCTCAACGCGACGCCGGTGTCCGGCGAAGGCAGGCGCATCGCGGTGCTCGGCGACATGCTCGAGCTCGGCGACCATTCGGCGAAGCTGCACGCGGCCCTTGCCGATCTCATCGTCGGCACCGAAACGCGCACGGTCTTTCTCGCCGGCCAGGAAATGCGGGCGCTGGCCGATATCCTGCCCGGTGAGATCAAGACGGAGTATCGCGCCGGCGCCGAGGATCTGAAACTGGTGCTTCTGTCGGCCCTGAAGCCTGGCGACGTGGTGATGATCAAATCGTCGAAAGGCATCGGGTTTTCCAAGCTGGTCGACGCATTGCTCGGCAGATTTCCGGCTGTAGCCGCAACCACCAAACAGACCTAGAGCCAGGTCCGGGGGCCGAATCGCATGTTCACACTGCTCGTCGAATTCGCGGACAAGATCTCGGTCTTCAACGTCTTCCGCTACATAACTTTCCGCACCGGTGGCGCGCTGATCACAGCGGCGCTGATCGTCTTCATCTTCGGGCCAGCTATCATCAATTCGCTGAGGCTGCGGCAGGGCAAGGGCCAGCCGATCCGCGCCGACGGGCCGCAGACGCATTTCAAGAAAGCCGGCACGCCGACCATGGGCGGGCTGATGATCCTGTGCGGCATCATCGGCTCGTCGCTTTTATGGGCGAACCTGTCCAGCATCTATGTCTGGGTGGTGCTGCTGGTGACCCTGGGGTTCGGCTCGATCGGCTTCTACGACGATTATCTCAAGGTGACGAAGCAATCGCATCTCGGCTTTTCCGGCAAGGCGCGGCTGGCGCTTGAATTCGTCATCGCCGGCATCGCCGCCTGGGTGATCATGCACAACGGCCAGGCGCCGTTCTCGTCGTCGCTGACTTTTCCTTTCGCCAAGGAGTTTCTCGTCAATCTCGGCTGGTTCTTCATCCCGTTCTCGTGCTTCGTCATCGTCGGCGCCGGCAATGCGGTGAACCTGACCGATGGCCTCGACGGGCTGGCGATCGTGCCGATCATGATCGCGGCGGCGTCCTTCGGCGTCATCGCATATCTGTCCGGTAACGCGGTGTTCGCCGAATATCTGCAGATCCATTTCGTGCCCGGCACCGGCGAATTGGCGGTGGTCCTCGGCGCGGTGATCGGCGCCGGCCTCGGCTTCCTGTGGTTCAACGCACCGCCGGCGGCGATCTTCATGGGCGATACTGGCTCGCTGGCCCTGGGCGGCCTGATCGGCACGGTCGCGGTTGCCACCAAGCACGAGATCGTGCTGGTCATCGTCGGCGGCCTGTTCGTCGTCGAGATCCTGTCGGTCATCATCCAGGTCGGCTACTTCAAGATGACTGGCAAGCGCGTGTTCCTGATGGCACCGATCCATCATCATTTCGAAAAGCTCGGCTGGACCGAAAGCCAGGTGGTGATCCGCTTCTGGATCATCGCCGTCATCCTGGCACTGGTCGGCCTGTCGACCCTGAAGCTTAGATAGGAGGCCGCGTGATCCCCGCCGTATCCTTCGCAGGCAAGCGCGTTTCGCTCTTCGGGCTCGGCGGCTCGGGGATCGCCACGGCGCGCGCGCTGATCGAGGGCGGAGCGGACGTGCTGGCCTGGGACGACAATCCCGGCAGCGTCGCCAATGCCGCGGCCGTCGGTATTGCGACCGGCGACCTGCGCGGCGCCGACTGGGCGAAATTCTCAGCCTTCGTGCTGTCGCCCGGCGTGCCGCTGACGCATCCGAAGCCGCACTGGACAGTAGAGCTGGCGCGCGCTTCGGGCGTCGAGATCATTGGCGACATCGAGCTGTTCTGCCGCGAGCGGACGTTGCTTGCGCCGGCAGCGCCGTTCATCGCCATCACCGGCACCAACGGCAAATCGACGACCACGGCGCTGACGGCGCATATCCTGAAATCGGCCGGACGCGACACGCAGATGGGCGGCAATATCGGCCGTGCGGTGATGACGCTCGATCCGCCGGAGCCCGGGCGGCACTATGTCGTGGAATGCTCGTCCTACCAGATAGACCTGGCGCCCTCGATCAATCCGACCGCCGGCGTCCTGCTCAACCTGACGCCCGATCATCTCGATCGTCATGGCACGATGCAGCACTACGCCGCGATCAAGGAGCGGCTGGCGGCCGGCAGCGAAACGGCCATCGTCGGTGTCGATGATTCCTGGTGCGCCCAGCTCGCTGACCGGCTGGAGCGGGCAGGCCGGCACGTCATCCGCATTTCCAAGCGCCTGCCACTGACCGACGGCTATTTCGCCGACGGCACCGATCTGATGGAAGCGGTGCATGGCCGGTATAGCCGCGTTGCCTTTCTCGAAGGCATCGGCTCGTTGCGCGGCCAGCACAATGCGCAGAATGCGCTGGCCGCCGTCGCCGCCTGCCTCAAGGTCGGGCTCGATCTGGGCGAGATCCAGTCGGGGCTGGAAAGCTTTCCTGGGCTAGCGCACCGCATGGAGCAGGTCGGCCGCAAGGACCATGTGCTGTTCATCAACGATTCCAAGGCGACCAATGCCGATGCGGCAGCGCCCGCGCTGTCCAGCTTTCCGCGCATCTACTGGATCGCCGGCGGGTTGCCGAAGGAGGGTGGCATCGAGCCGTTGCGGGGCCTCTTTCCGCGCATCGCCAAGGCCTATCTGATTGGCGAGGCCGCACCGGCCTTCTCGGCGACGCTCGGCGAGGCGGTGCCCTACGAAATTTCAGGCACGCTGGCCGCGGCAGTCGAGCATGCCGCAAGCGACGCGGCCAGGGATGATGACAACGGCGAGGTGGTGGTGCTGCTTTCGCCGGCCTGCGCCAGTTTCGACCAGTTCAAGAATTTCGAAGTGCGTGGCGAAGCCTTCAGGCAAGCTGCGAGCACTATTGATGGCGTGAAGCTCATCGGAGGGACACGGTAATGCAAAGTCGTCTCGACAAAAGCCCGGTTGCCACCTGGTGGTGGACGATCGATCGCTGGTTCCTGGCTGCGTTCCTGTCGCTGATGGGGCTCGGCATCGTGCTGTCCTTCGCGGCAAGCCCGGCAGTGGCCCAACGCATCGGCCTCGACAGTTTCCACTTCGCCACACGTCAGATCATCTTCACCATTCCCGCACTTGGCGTGATGCTGGCCGTCTCCTTCCTGGAATCGCGGCAGATCAGACGCATGGCGCTGGTGATGCTGTGCGCCACGCTGTTCCTGATGGTGGCGGTGCTCTACATCGGCGTCGAGGTGAAGGGGGCGCGGCGCTGGGTGTCGCTTGCCGGCCTGTCGATCCAGCCGTCGGAATTCCTCAAGCCGGCGTTCGTCGTCATCTGCGCCTGGCTGTTTGCCGAACACAAGCGCCAGCCCGACATTCCCGGCAATCTGTTCGCCATGCTGCTGCTAGCCCTCGTCATCTCGCTGCTGGTGGCGCAGCCTGATTTCGGCCAGACCATGCTGGTGCTCGGCACCTGGGGGGTGATGTTCTTCATGGCCGGACTGCCATGGCTGTGGATCATCGCGCTGGGCGCCGCCGGCATCAGCGGGGTGTTTGCCGCCTATACGGTATTCCCGCATGTCGCCGGCCGCATCGACCGCTTCATGACCGGCGAAGGCGACACGTTCCAAGTCGACATGGGCCGCGATGCGCTGATCAACGGCGGCTGGTTCGGCGTCGGGCCGGGCGAGGGCACCGTCAAGCGGGTCATACCCGACAGCCATGCCGATTTCGTCTTCTCGGTGGCCGGCGAGGAGTTCGGGCTGATCATGTGCTTCTTCATCATGACCATCTTCGCCTTCATCGTGCTGCGCGGGCTCAGCACCGCGCTCAAGGAGCAGGACGATTTCACACGCTATGCGGTTGGCGGCCTGGTCACGGTTTTCGGCCTGCAGTCGGTCATCAATATGGCCGTCAATTTGCAGCTGATGCCGGCCAAGGGCATGACCTTGCCGTTCATCTCCTATGGCGGCTCCTCGCAGATCGCCATCGCAATCTCGATGGGCATGGTGCTGGCGCTGACGCGCAAGCGGCCGGAAAAGCGCAAGCAGTTGGGCTTCGCACCGTCGCAGCGCGCCATGCCGGCGGAGTGAAATGTCGAGGGGCGTTATCCTACTGGCGGCCGGCGGCACGGGCGGGCATCTCTTCCCGGCCGAGGCGCTGGCGCATGAGCTGATCAGGCGCGGCTGGACGGTGCATCTGGCCACCGATGACCGCGCCGAGCGTTTTGCCGGCCAGTTTCCGGCCGCAGGCATCCATCCGATCCAGTCGGCAACCATCGGCTCGAAAAATCCTTTTGCCGTGCTCGCCGCCTTCTGGAAAATCTGGGGTGGCGTGCGGCAGGCATCCGCCGTCATCGGCCGGATCAAGCCAGCCGTCGTGGTCGGTTTCGGCGGCTATCCGACGCTGCCGCCGCTCTATGCGGCGACGCGGCGCAAGGTGCCGACGCTGATCCACGAGCAGAACGCGGTGATGGGGCGCGCCAACCGGGCGCTCGCCGGCCGCGTCGATGCCATCGCCGGCGGGTTTTTGCCGGAAGATTCAAGCGCTGCAGGCGCCAAGACGGTGACCACAGGCAATCCGGTCAGGCCGCAAGTACTGGAGGCGGCAAAGACGGCCTATGCGGCGTCGACGGGCAAGCAGCCGTTCCGCTTTCTAGTGTTCGGCGGCAGCCAGGGCGCACAGTTCTTTTCCGATGCAATGCCGGCGGCGGTCGGACTGCTTTCCGATGCACAACGCAAGCGGCTTGATATCACGCAGCAGGCCCGCGCCGACGATGTCGAGCGGGTGAAGGCGGCCTATGCCGCCCTTGGCGTCGAGGCTGAGGTGTCGCCTTTCTTCGCCGACATGGCGGCGCGCATCGCTGCGGCGCATCTGGTGATGTCGCGGTCCGGTGCATCGACCGTTTCGGAAATCGCGGTGATCGGCCGTCCGGCGCTGCTGGTGCCTTATCCGCACGCGCTCGACCACGACCAGGCGGCCAATGCCGCGGCATTGGCCGCGGCAGGCGGCGCCGAAGTGCATCCGCAATCCACGCTTTCGTCCGAGCGCATTGCCGCGCTGATTGGTACCCTGATGGACAATCCGGATCGGCTGACCACAATGGCCGCGGCGGCGAAATCGGCCGGAAAACCGGACGCGGCACGGTTGCTCGCCGATCTGACAGAGGCTATTGCGTCGAAGAAAAGCGTATCGGAATTCAGGAAGGAGACGCACGCATGAAGATGCCGCAGACGATCGGCCTTGTGCATTTCATAGGCATTGGCGGTATCGGCATGAGCGGCATCGCCGAGGTGCTGCACAATCTCGGCTACAAGGTGCAAGGGTCCGACCAGGCCGACAGCGCCAATGTGCAGCGGCTGCGCGACAAGGGCATCGAGTGCTTTGTCGGCCATCACGCCGATAATGTCGGCGATGCCGAAGTGGTTGTCGTCTCGACGGCGATCAAGAAATCCAATCCGGAGCTGAAGGCCGCGCGGGAGAAACTGCTTCCCGTCGTCCGTCGCGCCGAGATGCTTGCCGAACTGATGCGCTTTCGGCAGGCGGTGGCCATCGGCGGCACGCATGGCAAGACGACGACGACCTCTATGGTGGCGACGCTGCTCGAAGCCGGCGGGCTCGATCCGACCGTGATCAATGGCGGCATCATCAATGCCTATGGCACCAACGCCCGCATGGGCGACGGCGAATGGATGGTGGTCGAGGCCGACGAGAGCGACGGCACGTTCCTGAAGCTGCCGGCCGAGATTGCCGTCGTCACCAACATTGATCCCGAGCATCTCGACCATTACGGCTCCTTCGACAAGGTGCGCGAAGCCTTTCGCCAGTTCGTCGAGAACGTGCCGTTTTACGGCTTCGGCGTCATGTGCACCGACCATCCGGAGGTGCAGGCGCTGGTCAGCCGCATCGAGGACCGGCGCGTCATCACCTATGGCGAGAATGCGCAGGCCGATGTGCGTTTCACCAATCACCGGATGGACGGCCCGACCTCGGAATTCGACGTGGTGATCCGCGACCGCAAGACCCGCGGCCAGTCGACGATATCGGGCCTGCGCCTGCCGATGCCCGGCCGTCACAATGTCTCTAATGCGACCGCGGCGATCGCCGTCGCGCATGAGCTCGGGCTTTCGGCCGAGGCAATCAGGAAGGGCCTGTCGTCCTTCGCCGGCGTCAAGCGGCGCTTCACCCGAACCGGTTCGTGGAACGGCGTCGAAATATTCGACGATTACGGCCACCATCCGGTCGAGATCACGGCGGTTCTGAAGGCGGCGCGCGATGCTACTAAGGGCCGCGTCATCGCCATTGCGCAGCCGCACCGCTTTACCCGGCTGCATGATCTGTTCGACGAGTTTTCCGTCTGCTTCAACGATGCCGACACAGTGATGGTGGCGCCGGTCTACGCGGCAGGCGAAGAGCCGATCGACGGGGTGACGTCCGACGCATTGGTGTCGCGCATTCGCGCCGGCGGCCATCGCGACGCGCGCTACATCGAAGGGCCGGCGGCGATTGCACCTGTTGTCCGCGACCTGGCGAAACCGGGCGATTTCATCGTCTTCCTCGGCGCCGGCAACATCACGCAGTGGGCTTACGCGCTGCCCAAGGAACTCGGCGGGACGGCCTCGTGATGCGCGGCCAGGCATTGATCGACAAGCTTGGCGGCCGGCTTGCCGGCCTGCGCGGCCGCATCACGCCCAATGCCGAGATGGACAAGATCACCTGGTTTCGCGCCGGCGGACTTGCCGACGCACTGTTCCAGCCGGCCGACGAGGACGATCTCGCCGCGTTCCTTAGAGCGGTGCCCGAAGAGATACCGCTGACCATCGTCGGCGTCGGCTCGAACCTGCTTGTCCGCGACGGCGGCATTGCGGGCTTCGTCATCCGGCTTTCGGCCAAGGGCTTTGGCGAAGCCGAAGTGATTGCGCCGACCACGATCAAGGCGGGGGCTGCCACGCCCGACAAGCGCGTTGCGGCCGTTGCCTACCAGGCCGGTATCGGCGGCTTTGATTTTTACCACGGCATTCCGGGCGCCATTGGCGGCGCGCTGAGGATGAACGCCGGCGCCAATGGCGCCGAGACGCGCGAGCGCGTCGTCGAGGTGCGGGCGCTCGACCGCAAGGGTAATGTGCATACGCTGAGCAACGCCGATATGGGCTACGCCTATCGCCATTCGGCAGCACCCGCCGGGCTGATCTTCATATCGGCCGTGCTCGAAGGCGTTTTGGAAGACAAGGCCGCGATCAAGGCGGCGATGGATGCTGTCCAGCACCATCGCGAGACCGTGCAGCCGATCCGCGAAAAGACCGGCGGCTCGACCTTCAAGAATCCGGAGGGCACCTCGGCTTGGAAGGAGATCGACAGGGCGGGGTGTCGGGGACTGATGATCGGCGGCGCGCAGATGTCGCCGATGCATTGCAACTTCATGATTAACACGGGAACCGCGACCGGCTACGACCTCGAATATCTTGGCGAGACGGTGCGCACGCGTGTGCTCGAAAACTCGGGCATCCGGCTGCATTGGGAAATCAAGCGCATCGGCAATTTCCGGCCGGGGCACGAGGTTCAGGAGTTCCTGGGACAGTTGCTGTAAAGACTCACAACACAGTTTTCGCTGCCGTTTTTGCGGAAAGTGAATCTCTCGGAATCGTAAGGACTTGCCAGCGAATCAACTCTCTGATTCTCTGCCCTGAAGCGTTTCCTGATTTGAGTCGTTTCGACGCGTTACCAGCGTTTTCCGTCCGGGGGCAACCTACGGGAGACTCTGGAAGCGATGTTGCGAAAATCATGGGAGCAGAGACTGCTCCGAGCGTTTGAGTGTGTGGCCCTTTCCGGGTCGTGTGAGATGCAGACCCGCCGTGAGAGGGCCCGCCGTGAGAGGGAATGACGGGAAATGAAAAGCAAGCACGTGGCCGTCCTTCTGGGTGGATTCTCGTCCGAGCGGCCCGTGTCTCTGTCTTCGGGGAATGCCTGTGCCGATGCGCTCGAGAAGGAAGGCTACCAGGTCACTCGCGTCGACGTCTCGCGCGATGTCGGATCGGTGCTGGCCGAGCTCAAGCCTGATGTTGCCTTCAATGCGCTGCACGGCCCTTTCGGCGAGGACGGCACCATCCAGGGCATCCTCGAATATCTTGCCATTCCCTACACCCATTCCGGCGTGCTCGCTTCGGCGCTGGCGATGAACAAGGAGCAGGCCAAGAAGATCGCCAAGTCTGTCGGCATCCCGGTTGCCGAATCGAAGGTGGTCAATCGCTTCGACATCCAGAACAAGCACCCGATGAAGGCGCCCTATGTCGTCAAGCCGGTCAATGAAGGGTCGAGCTTCGGTGTCGTCATCGTGCACGAAGGCCAGTCGCATCCGCCGCAGGTCATCGGTTCGTCCGACTGGAAGTATGGCGATACCGTCATGGTGGAGCGCTATGTGCACGGGCGGGAGTTGACCTGCGCGGTGATGGGCGACGTGGCGCTCGGTGTCTGCGAGATCATTCCGACCGGCCATTC
>NZ_RZTA01000074.1:0-32855 GCF_004023115.1 Mesorhizobium sp. M6A.T.Cr.TU.017.01.1.1 | reverse complement strand
GATGTGGCGCACGGTCAGGCGGGAAAACCAGAAGGGGGGGCGGGCATCGCCCAGGCCGGTGAGACGTATGTCGAAGAGCTCCGGCAACGATGCAATGTCGGGGCGGCCGGTGCCGCCACGCAGCGCCACCAGTTCGATGATCTCCGCCGCATGACGGACGCTTGTGCGTTCCAGGCCGAGGCCAAGCAGCGGGTGCTTGAGCAGCGACAGCAGGGCGACCGGATCGCCGGGCCGGAACGCGGCCTGAAGCGCCAGCCTGAGCAGACTGGCGGCTGGCGTGTTGATGAGCGGCGTGCCGCCCGAATCGTCGGCCACGACCCCAAACCGCAACAGCTCGACCGAGACGCGCCGCGCCAGGGCGCGGTCGCCGGTGACGAGCGCCGCACGCTGGCCGGGCTGCTCGACGGCACGTTTGAGCGCGACGGCGATCGCCACCGCTTCGTCGCGTTCGCCGGCGGCTTCGAGAAGCGTCACGTCGGCGAAGGCATCAGTGATGTCCGCGGCGGCAAAGCCAGCGCGCGTCTGCGCCCATAGCTCAGTGGTTTCGGCCGGCCGCAGCGCCTCGCCGACAAGTGCGGCGCGCAGCGCGAGCGGCCTTTCGGCAACGGCGATTTCCTCGACATCGCCGCGCAGCACGCCGATCTTGCCGACCAGTTTTGCCAGGCCGTATTGCGGATGGCCAAGCAAGGCCGGGCGCGCCCCGGGCGCCGCGATTGCCTGGAATGACGGCTCATCCAGCATCAAATCGAGGCCGGGCAGCACGACGGCGCCGCTGGGCAGGCCGGCGATCACCGCAAGCAATTCGGCGGTGGCCGGAATCGACCCGGTGGAGCCGGCTGCGATCACCGGCCCAGTGGGCGGATTGCGCTTCAGCCGCGCCGCTTCCAGCCTTATCAGCGCATTGCGATGCGCGGCGGGGTTGGAGCGGTTGCGTTCCTCGAGGAGATCCGGCCAGTTTTCGGTGACGATGCTCAGGAAGTCGAGTGTCACTTGCCACCAGCCGGCAAGGTTGCCGGTGACCAGATCGGCGAGCCTGGTCCAGTCTGTGCCTTCGGTCTCGATCTCGTCCATCAGCCGGGCCAGGTCGCGCGCCAGCCAGATGGCGTCGGCGGCGGAGGCCGGCACAACGATCTCCTCATCGAAAAGTGCCGCGACATGGGCAGGCAAGCGGCGCTTCCAGGCGCGCACCAGCGGTGCCAGCAGCAGCAGCCGCTCGATCGCCGCGATCGGCGGCGCGAGATCGATCGCCGCCGATGCGTCGGCCTCGAATGCAGCTTCGTCCTCGTCGAACTCGCCAAGCGGACGGATGACCGGCAGGATCGCCGAGCGGCCACCCAGACGGTCGACGAAGACGCCGCGCAGCGCCCGCGCGGCGCGGCGCGTCGGCACGTAGATGGTGGCGTCGGCCAGCGCCAGCGGGTCGCCGTCGAAGCGGAAACCGGGAACAAGCCGCCCCGACAGCAGGGCCTCGGCCAGCGTCGGCAGAAACGGCGCTCCGGGCGGGATCGAGAAAACGCGGCGGGAGCCGCTCATTTCAACTCAGTGAAGGCGCTGGTCAACTCGGTAAAAGCACTGGGTGACTCAGCGAGAGCAGCGGCGACGGCGGCTTCCGCAAGCGGAATGGCGTCTGGCGTGCCGACGGTGATCCAATGGCCGTGCATCACCGTGCCGAACAGGCGGCCGGCAGCAATGGCCGCATCGAAATAGGCGTTGAGCGAATGCGGACCGGCCGGCGCATCCGCGAAAAGCCTGGGATGGACGATCGCCGCCCCGGCATAGATCAGGCCTGTCGGGTCGCCTTTCGAACGCCGCAAGGCGCCGTCCGGCGCCATCAGGAAGTCCGTGCCGCCGCTGTGTCCGGTTGCTGACTGGAGATCCGCGAGCATCAGCAGAATATCCATTTTCGCCGCGTCCCATGCAAGGGCGAGGCGGGCAAGGTTGGGCACGCCGCTGTCGATCCAGAAGGTGTCGGCGTTGACGATGTAAAAGGGAGCCCCTCCCAGTTCCGGCAAAGCATGGACGATACCGCCGGCGGAATCGAGCAGTCTTTCGCTTTCATCGGAAATGACGACTTTCGGGGCGCGGCGCGCGGCGACATGGGCGACGATCTGTTCGGGGAAATAATGGACGTTGACCATCGCCTTGTCGACGCCGGCCTGCGCCAGGCTGTCCAGGCTCCAGTCGAGCAATGTCTTGCCTGATATCTTGACCAGCGGCTTCGGCATCGTGTCGGTGATTGGCCGCATGCGCTTTCCCAGCCCGGCGGCAAGCACCATTGCGGTTTTGAGGTGTGTCGTCACAGCGACCGCTCCTCTAGCAGGCCGTGGGCGGTATAGAAATCCCGCAAGCTGGCCAGCCGGGGATGCGCCAGCGCTCGCCTGAGATAGTCGCGAATGCGCGGCAGATGTTTTAGATAATAGGGCTTGCCGTCGCGCTTTTCGAGCCGAACAAAAATGCCGAGTATCTTCGAATTGCGCTGCGCCGCCATGATCGCATAGGTCTCGACGAATTCGTCTTCGTTGAAAGCGCCAGCCTTATGGCGCGCATTGATATAGGCGTTGAGCGTCCGCTTCTCGATCTCGGGCGAAAGCGTGACGCGCGCATCCATGGCAAGCGAGGCGAGGTCGTAGGCGGACGGGCCAATCAGCGCGTCCTGAACATCGACGATGCCGAGGCGATCGTGACCGGTGCGCTCGCCGCGCCAGATGATGTTGGGCGAATGGAAGTCGCGCAGCATGAGCGTGTATTCGCGCCCCTCCAGCCGGTCGAGGACCGCATTCCATTCCCTGTTATAGCCGGCGCGCAAGGCATCGCTTGCCGGGCCGCCTGATATCGCCGGCACATACCAATCGACCAGCAATTCGGCTTCGATCATCATGGCGTCGCGGTCGAAAGGCGGCACGTCGTGAAAGACGCCGGGCGCGGCCTCCATTCGATCGGGCCATGATTTGCCATGCATCATGGCAAGCAGTTTGGCCGCCGCTGCGTACCGCTCCGCCACCGGCTGACCATGCTGGCCGAGAAATCCCTCCGAGCCGAGATGCTCCAAGAGAAGAAAGCCTTGGTCCAGGTCTTGCGCATGGATCTCCGGGGCGCTGACGCCGCCGGCCCGCAGCGCCCGGTCGATGGCGACGAAGGCCGAGACGGATTGCGCGGTGTGGGCGATCACCGCATAGGGCTTGCCGTCGCGGACCGGCGGCCCGAGCACCAGCCTTGGTGAATTCATCAACACGCGCCGCGGCAGGCCGGCCAGCGAGACGATCTCATAGGAGCGGGCCGATGCGTCGCCGATAAAATATCGTCGCTGCGCTTTGCCCCAGCCAGCTCTTTCCAGAAAATCGCGCATCGCCAGCGATCGCGCCGCGCGCTCGAAGGCAGCGCCTTGTCCCGACAGTCTCGCCAGGCGGCCGTCGCCCTGATGGAGCAGCTCGATCTGGACCGAAGTCTTTGGCAAATAGGACCCTGCCCGTTCCGGCCATTCCACCAGGGCAGCGCCTTGCGCCAGCGCCTCGTCGAAACCCAGCTCGTCCAGCTCGGACGCCGAGGACAGGCGATAGAGGTCGAAATGATGGATGGGAACGCGCGCCTCATAGCTCTGGACGAGCGTGAAGGTCGGGCTCGGCACATCGAGACCGGAATCGTCGGTCATGGCCCTGATCAGCGCCCGCGCCAAACTCGACTTGCCGGCGCCAAGGTCGCCTTTGAGCGCCAGCACGTCGCCGGGGCGCAGCGACATGGCCAGATCCTCGCCCAGCCTTGCGGTCGCAGCCTCGTCGGCGAGAAAACGCTCCAGCACCACGCCTGCCATCGAGCGCGCTACTCGGCCGCCGCGCGGATGCCGGACGGCGTGTCGGGAAAGGCACAAATGACGGTGGTGCCCCTGTCCTTGCCTGTCTCGATGCGGACGCTGCCGCCATGCAGCTCGACAAAGCTCTTGACGATCGACAGGCCGAGGCCGGCGCCGCGCCGGCGGCCACCATTGGTGCGCGGCTCGAAACGACGGAACACCGAATCGAGCAGGTCCGGCGGCATCCCGGGACCGTCATCGTGGACGGAGAATTCCACGCCTTCGGCAAGCGAGCGGCAGGCGAGCGTGATGGTGCTCGCCTCCGGAGCGTAGTTCGCGGCGTTGCTCAGCAGATTGTAGAGGATCTGGCGGACGCGGGTTTCGTCGCCGTGGAACGTCTTTGGCGCGGTGGCCGCGTCAATCTTGAGCCTGATTGCATGCTCCTCCAGCCGGTCGGCAACAAGCTCGGCGGCGGCGGCGATGGTCCGGTCGACGTGAACTTCGGAGATGTCGAGCTCCATGATGCCGGCATCCACGGTCGCCAGGTCGAGGATGTCATTGACGATGGTGAGCAGTACCGAGGAAGACGAGCCGACATGCTCGACATATTCGCGCTGCTTCTGGCTCAATGGCCCGGTCGACGGCAGCGAAAGAAGCTCGGTGAAGCCGATGATGTTGGTCAGCGGCGAGCGCAATTCGTAGGAGACGTGCTGCACGAACTCGTTCTTGAGCTGGTCGGATTTTTCCAGCGCCTCGTTCTTGTCCTTCAGGGCCCGCTCGACATTGACGCTGTCGGTGACGTCGACGAAGGTCATCATCACCTGCCCGTTGGGCAGTGGGATCATCGCGTAGCGCAGCACGTTGCCGTTGTTCAGCTCGGTCTGGCCGTGGCGGTCGCGGCGCTCATCGTCGAAACCGGTGATGGCGGCAACGAACCCGGCCCAGGGACTGTCGGCGGCGCGCCGGTCGCAAAGATCGCGGATCGTGGAGACGTGGACGTTGGGCTTGGCGGCGTCGGCGTCCAGTCCCCAAAGTGCTGCGAATGCCGGGTTCGACAATCTGAGCCTTCCGTCCGGGCCGAACACGGCCACGCCCTCGGCAAGATTGTCGAGCGTCTCGCCCTGGACCCGCACCGCGGTCTGGTAGCGGCTTTCGAGGTCCATCTTCTCGGTCAGGTTCTCGAACACCCAGGTCACGCCGCCCTTGGGCTGCGGATTGGCGACAACGCGGATGGTCTTGCCGTCCGGCAGATGCCACCAATGTTCCTGCGACTCGACCGCGCGATAGGCGCCTAGCAGGCTCTCCTTCCAGCGCCGCCATTCGGGCTGCTCGGCGATCTTGCCTTCGCTGCGCAGCCGGTCGAGCAACAAGGCGTTGTCTGGGGCGCTGTGCAGGAAGCCGCTGTCGAGGCCCCATAGTTTCTGGAACGCCTGGTTGAAAAACCGCAGCTTCTCGTCGGTATCGAAAATCGCCACGGCGGTGTTGAGTTGATCGAGCGTGTCGGCATGGCTCCGCACGGTCCGCTCGTACTCGTTACGGATGATCTCGATGCCGCTGGTGTCACAGGCAAGACCCGCCGAACCATCCGCGCCGGCGAAGTCGGTCACAGCGAACATGCGGCGGTCGCCTTCGATGACGGTGGAAAGCGCCTGCTCGAAGACGGGATGCGACTTGTGCTGCGCAGCGATCGCATCGCGCGCCTGGCCACCCAGGAATTCCTTCGCGTCGCGAACGGCCGCTTCGGCATTTTCCGCTTCGACTGCTTTGGCATAGGCGCGGTTGACCCATTTCAACCGCCCGTCGGCCGTGCGCAGCCATGACGGCATGCTGAGCGCGTCGAGAAGGCCGAGCATCGTGTCATAGTCGGTGGCGAGGCGCTGGTTCTCGATTTTCAGCCTGGCCTCGCTTCGCTGCGTTTCAGACAGCGAGACGAAGCGCACAAGCACGTGTGCTGCGCTCTTGCGACCGTGCACTTCGAGCGGCGCACCGACCTGCGATTCGATGACGAGATCGAACGGCCTCGCCTTTTCACGCAGTCCCGCCACGGCATTCTCGAGCGCCGCCGCCGAGCGCGGCATCAGCCAACGGCCGAAGGCGAGGAAAGCGGCGCGGTCTTCCGGGGCGCCGCTTTCGATCGGCAATGTCCCGACGAGCTCGGGTTTCTTGTTTTCCGAGGCCCATACGATGACACGCTGGTCGCGCAAATTGAGCAGCGCCTCGGAGCGCCGCAGCGCAGCGTTGACATCGGCCAGGCGGGCTCTGAGTTCGACATTCTGCGCCGAGGTGCGCGCTCTTTCGCGGATCAGGGCGATGGCCGAGACAAGTGCCGCGCCCATGACACCGACAAACATGGCGAGCTGCATGACCTCGACCGTGGAGACCGACAGCCCGGCTTTTTGCGCAGCGACGGTTTCAGCATGCGCCGCAAAACCGAGCAGCGGGCAGGCGAGCGCGGAAGAAGCAAGCAATTTTCCGACGCGAGCGCCAGCGCACCATAAGAGGCTTCCGCCTGTTGCATCGGAATCCGTGGTCACCGAATCGTTGTGGCCGCCGGAAACGGCCTGTCCCGCGCGAGGCGGGTTATCCCCCGGCATGTCTTGGTCCTCTTCGCCGCCTGAATGCAAGACCGCCCTGATGCGTGCGTCGGCCCTCGTCCCCGGACCCGCGAATCAGCACCATAGCGCTTGCGCGAATCGGCGTGAAGAATCAATCAGCGCAAAAATAAAGCCGGGCGAAAAGTCAATCGCCCGGCATCAATATCTAGTGGTAATTTAAGCTTTGGTTAATAGCGGTAGTGTTCCGGCTTGAACGGCCCCTGCGGGGTCACGCCGATATAGGCGGCCTGTTCGCCGGACAGTTCGGTAAGCCGGGCGCCAAGCTTGTCGAGATGCAGGCGCGCGACCTTTTCATCGAGATGCTTCGGCAGGACATAGACCTGATTCTCGTACTGGCCGGGCTTGGTGTAGAGCTCGATCTGCGCCAACACCTGGTTGGTGAAGGACGCCGACATGACGAAGCTCGGATGGCCGGTGGCATTGCCGAGATTGAGCAGGCGGCCTTCCGACAAAAGGATCATCCGCTTGCCGTCCGGGAAGGTGATCATGTCGACCTGCGGCTTGATGTTGGTCCACTTCAGATTGCGCAGCGACGCCACCTGGATCTCGTTGTCGAAGTGACCGATATTGCCGACGATCACCATGTCCTTGAACGACCGCATGTGGTCGAGGGTGACGACGTCCTTGTTGCCGGTGGTGGTGATGATGATGTCGGCCGTCGGTGCGGCATCCTCGAGCGTGACGACTTCGAAGCCGTCCATCGCCGCCTGCAACGCGCAGATCGGATCGACCTCGGTGACCTTGACGCGGGCGCCGGCGCCCTTGAGCGACGCCGAAGAGCCCTTGCCGACGTCGCCATAGCCGCAGACGACCGCGACCTTGCCGGCCATCATCGTGTCGGTGCCGCGGCGAATGCCGTCGACCAGAGATTCCTTGCAGCCGTATTTGTTGTCGAATTTCGACTTGGTCACGCTATCGTTGACGTTGATGGCCGGGAACGGCAGCAGGCCCTTCTTCTGCAACTGATAGAGCCGGTTCACGCCGGTCGTCGTCTCTTCGGTGACGCCGCGGATCGCTTCCTTCTGCTTGGTGAAGAAGCCGGGCGAAGCCGCCATACGCTTCTTGATCTGCGCAAACAGGATCTCTTCCTCCTCGCTGCCCGGATTGGAGAGCACATCCTCGCCGGCTTCGGCGCGCGCGCCGATCAGGATGTACATGGTGGCGTCGCCGCCATCATCCAGGATCATGTTGGAGGTGCCGCCATCGGCCCACTGGAAGATCCTGTCGGTGTAGACCCAGTAGTCTTCGAGCGTCTCGCCCTTGATGGCGAAGACCGGAATGCCGGCCTCGGCGATGGCCGCGGCCGCATGGTCCTGGGTCGAGAAGATGTTGCAGGAGGCCCAGCGGATATCGGCGCCGAGCACCTTCAGCGTTTCGATCAGCACCGCCGTCTGAATGGTCATGTGCAGCGAACCGGTGATGCGCGCGCCCTTGAGCGGCTGCGCCTTGCCGAATTCCTCGCGGCAGGCCATCAGACCCGGCATTTCGGTTTCGGCGATCTCGATCTCCTTGCGGCCCCAGCCGGCAAGAGAGATGTCAGCGACCACATAGTCTTTGCTACCCGTCATGGCAGTGCTCCGATCAAGAATTGTCTTCGGGATGCGCCCGCGCCAAAGGCGTTTCGAAGGGCGCGAGTTGCCGGCCTGACTAGCAGATCGCCGGTCGGACGACAATGGGATATAAAGAAATCTTTATCCGTGCATGTCTTCGGAAGCGATTTTCGGAAAGCACGATGCGCAAATTCGAGTCCAAAGGACGCGCGGCGCTCCAGGCGTCAGGATTCTTCGCCGAAGCGGGAGGCGACCAGTTTCTCCAGTGCATCGATGACCTGCTCGGCCTCCGGGCCGCTGGCGGTGACGCGAATCGAATAGCCGGGGCTCGCCGCCAGCATCATCAAACCCATGATCGAGGTGCCGCCGACCTTGACGCCGTCCTTCTCGACATGGACGGAGGCGTCGAAGCCGCTGGCAACCTGAACGAACTTCGCCGAGGCGCGGGCATGCAGGCCACGCTGGTTGACGATTGGAAACTCCCGGACGATGTCATCCTTCTTGGCCGACAGCGCGTTCATTTGCTGCTCAAAAGCTGGCTGGCGACATTGATGTATTTGCGGCCGGCTGCCTGCGCCTCGTCCAGCGCTGCGCTCATATTGTCGCCCTTGCGAATGCTGGACAGCTTGATCAGCATCGGCAGGTTCATACCGGCAATGACCTCGGTACGACCGGATTCCATCACCGAAATGGCGAGATTGGAGGGCGTGCCGCCGAACATGTCTGTCAAAACGATGACGCCCGCCCCCGTGTCGACACGGGCAACGGCGTCGACGATGTCGCTGCGGCGCTGCTCCATATCGTCATCGGCGCCGATCGCCACGGTCTCGAAACTGTCTTGTGGCCCGACGACATGTTCCACGGCATGGCGGAATTCGGCGGCCAGTTGACCGTGCGTTACAAGCACGAGTCCGATCATTCTTTGGTGGCTCCCGTCATCGCCGCTTCATAAGGCGTTTCATACTCGCCGGCCATTCCAGGCGGCGGGAGCGCTATCTTGTCGACGCGAGACGCGTTGACAAGCCCAAAATTGCATAGGCCTAGGCCATTTTGACGCATTGCAGCAAAAAACCGGAACCGGATCATAGAAAAGGCGCGATGGAGAGCCGTGCCATCACCGCCGGCAAGGCCGTGGCGGCGTTGCGCTCGGCAAGGTCGATACGCGGCACCGGACAGCCTGCCACCGGTTCGCTGATTTCCTCCTGGAAACGGGCCATTTCTGCCTTCGGCACCAGCCGGACATGCAGGTCGATCACTCCACCCGGCTCGAAGGGCAGCGGGCGCGGCATGAACCCAGGCACTTCGGCGAGACCGGCGATGGTCGCCGGCACGCGACAGACCAGCCGCCCGGCGTGGGCCACGGCGAGCAGCCTGTCATCGCCGATAAGCCGCGAAAACAGCCCGCGCGCGCGGCAATGATCCAGGAGCGTCAGCGCCAGCGTCGTCTTGCCGGCGCCGGACGGTCCGGTGATGAGGACGCCGCGCTCGCCGATCAGCAGCGCCGTTCCATGAATGTTTTCAGCGCGCATAGATCAGCCTTCGGCCGGCAGTGTCACGACGAAGCGCGCGCCCTTGATTTCGCCGGGTTTGGTGCCCGGGATGTTCTCGGCGGTCAGCGTGCCGCCATGGGCTTCGACGATCTGCCTGCTGATCGACAGGCCAAGCCCTGAATTCTGGCCGAACGCCTCGCCGGCCGGCCGGTCGGTGTAGAAGCGTTCGAAGATGCGGTCGATGTTGTCGGCTCTTATACCGGGACCATTGTCGTCGATGGTGATGATGTTGACCTTGCCGGCGCGCGCCAGCGAGATAGTGATGTGGCCGCGCTCTTCAGGAACGAAGGAGCGGGCATTCTCGATCAGATTGGTGATGACCTGGCCGATCCTCAGATCGTGGCCGGCGACGAAGTAGCCCTTGACGCCCTGCGGCGGCTTGGCGACCTTGAACTCGATCTCGACCGTCTTTTTGTTGCGCGTGGCCGTGCGTGAAACGTCGACCAGATCCGTGATGAACTTCTTGAGATCCACGGTTCCTGCGTCTTCCCGCGCGAGTTCGGCGTCAAGACGGGAGGCATCGGAAATGTCGGTGATGAGACGGTCCAGCCGCCTGACGTCGTGCTGGATGATATCCATCAGCCGGCTGCGCGACGTGTCGTTCTTGGCCAGCGGCAGGGTCTCCACTGCGCTGCGCAGCGAGGTCAGGGGGTTCTTCAACTCGTGCGAGACGTCAGCCGCGAAACTTTCGATCGCCTCAATGCGGGCATAGAGCGCATTGGTCATGTCGCGCACGGCGATCGACAGATTGCCGATCTCGTCCTGCCGGTCGGAGAAATCAGGGATTTCCTCGCGGTTCTTGACGCCGCGCCGCACCCTGACCGCCGCCGCCGACAGCCGGCGCAGCGGGTTGGCGATGGTCGAGGCGAGCAGCATCGACAGGATGGCGGTGACAAGGGCGGCAATGCCGAAGACGCGCAGGATCGCCTTGCGCTCGGCCGCGACGATCCTGTCGATGTCGCCGCCTTCCGTCGACAGCATCAATACGCCGAGAACGGCGCGGAAGCGCTGGATCGGCACGGCGACCGAAACAATCTGCTCGCCCTGTTCCGAGATCCGCACGATGGTCGACGGGCTGCCGGTAAGCGCCTTGACCACCTCCGGAAATGCAGCGCCATTGCCGCCCGGCTGCTCATGATAGACCGGCAGCGCGGTGTTGCGGAAGAAATCGAAGACGAATTTCTGGATACGCTCCAGAAGGTCGGGCTCTTCCGCGGAGACCGGCGGCAGGTCGTAGCGAAGGATCTGGCCGCGCGAATAGAGATGGCGGGAATCGAGCAGCAGGTTGGCGTCGCGGTCATAGATGCGGGCACGCGTCCGCGTCGGCGAAATCAAGCGCCTGAGCACCGGCGCGACGCGCTCCGGATTGATCGGGAAATCCAGATTGTCGAGCTGATCGGAGCCGGGACCCAGGCTTTCGCCGGCCTGCAGTTCCAGCAGTTTTTCCGGATCGATGCTGATCGAATCGGTCTCGACCGTCGCCGATGCTGCGATCGCGCCGGCGATGATCTCGCCCTGGGTCATCAGGCTCTCGACGCGGGCATCGATCAGCCCGTCGCGAAACGTGTTGAGGTAGAGAATGCCGGTGACCAGGACGGCCAGGCCGGCGAGGTTGAGGAAGAGAATGCGCCGCGTCAGGCTGGAAAAGATATGGTGGCCGAGGAAGCGGCGCATCGGCACCGTGATCCTCGACAGGAATGCGGGCAGAATCCGCGACGGGCGCCGGCCGCCCGTCCGTCTCACTCGCTCTACGTCCACTGCCATCGAATAGCAGCCCCCGCTCGGTCTTTAGTTTTGAGCATGTCGTTGTCCCAAAACCGGGACCACTTTTGGACGACATGCAATAACGTTTTCGATGCATGTCGTTGTCCCCAAAACCGGGACCACTTTTGGGCGACATGCATCAATTCATGCTTCGCGGAACCGGTATCCGACTCCGTAAAGGGTTTCGATCATCTCGAAGTCATCATCGACGGCCTTGAACTTCTTGCGAAGCCGCTTGATGTGACTGTCGATGGTGCGGTCATCGACATAGACCTGCTCATCATAGGCCGAATCCATAAGCGCATCACGGCTTTTTACCACACCGGGACGCTGGGCCAGAGAATGCAGGATCAGGAACTCGGTGACGGTAAGCGTCACCGGCTCGCCCTTCCAGGTGCAGGTGTGGCGCTCCTGGTCCATGACAAGCTGGCCGCGCTCGAGCGAACGTGCCTGCTGGTTGGGCGTCTTGGCCGACGCCTCGCGGGCGCTGGCGCGGCGCAGCACGGCCCGAACCCGCTCGACCAGAAGACGCTGCGAGAAGGGTTTGCGGATGAAGTCGTCGGCGCCCATCTTGAGGCCGAAAAGCTCGTCGATCTCGTCGTCCTTGGACGTCAGGAAGATCACCGGCAGGTCGGATTTCTGGCGCATCCGGCGCAGAAGCTCCATGCCGTCCATGCGCGGCATCTTGATGTCGAGGATGGCGAGATTCGGCGGACGCGCCGCCAGGCCTTCCAGCGCCGATGCCCCATCCGTGTAGGTTTCGACGCGATACCCCTCCGATTCGAGGGCGATCGACACCGAAGTCAGAATGTTGCGATCGTCGTCGACAAGCGCGATTGTTGCCATTTCAAGTGGCTCCCTCATGAGCTGTCCCTTCTTTGGTCGAGAAGGGGCTTTTGCAGGACAAATTAGGTACAAAATGTGGCACAGGCTCAGTCCGCTGTCACGAGCGGCATGCCGGCGGCCACAATCTCACCTCGATATGGATTGGACTGATAAAGACCGCCAATCCTTTGGGCAACCGCCTGATTTTTTGCATATATAAACGATTTAAACAACTTTCAAAATATTTAAATCGATTAATTATTTGATATCATTTGGCTTTTCTGGTTCTGACGCTTACAGTCTCCGTCGTGGGGGCTCCGGAAATTCGCCGGCCAGGATGCTCAAATCGAAGAAGGAACCCTCATGTCGGAAGCCGGCAAACGCAATCCCGCATGGGCGATCGATCGGATCGGCCTGAAAACCACGGGCGCGGTACGCTATAATTTCGGCGTGGCGGCCCTTTACGAGGAAGCGATCCGCCGCGGCGAGGCCCGGATAACCGCGCATGGCGCGCTCGTCGCCGAAACCGGGCAGCACACCGGCCGCTCGCCCAAGGACAAATTCATCGTGCGCGACGAGACCACCGGGCCGCATGTGTGGTGGGACAACAACAAGGCGATTTCGCCGTCACAGTTCGACATGCTGCTCGCCGATTTTCGCGCCCATGCTGCGGACAAGGATCTTTATGTGCAGGATCTGGTCGGCGGCGCCGACGAGGACTTGAAGCTGACGACCAGGGTCGTCACGGAGCTTGCCTGGCACTCCTTGTTCATCCGCAATCTGCTCATTCGTCCGGAAGCCGCCGAGCTTGAGCATTTCGTGCCTGACATGACGATCATCGACCTGCCGTCGTTCCGCGCCGATCCCGTCCGCCACGGCACCCGCACCGAAACGGTGATCGCCGTCGATCTCTCGCGCATGATCGTGCTGATCGGTGGCACCTCCTATGCCGGCGAAATGAAGAAATCGGTGTTCACCGTGCTCAACTATCTGTTGCCGGCGAAGGGCGTGATGCCGATGCATTGCTCGGCCAATGAAGGCGCTGGCGGAGACGCGGCCATCTTCTTCGGCCTTTCGGGAACCGGCAAGACGACGCTGTCGGCCGACCCGTCGCGCACGCTGGTCGGCGACGACGAGCACGGCTGGGGTCCGGATGGCATCTTCAATTTCGAAGGCGGCTGCTATGCCAAGACGATAAAGCTTTCGGCCGAAGCCGAGCCGGAGATCTTCGCCACCACGCAGCGCTTCGGCACGGTGCTGGAGAATGTGGTGCTCGACGCGGACCGTGTGCCGGATTTCGACGACGGCAGTCTCACCGAAAACACGCGCTGCGCCTATCCGCTCGACTTCATCCCCAACGCCAGCAAGACGGGCCGCGCCGGTCACCCGAAAAACATCATCATGCTGACCGCCGACGCATTCGGCGTGATGCCGCCGATCGCCCGGCTCACTCCGGCGCAGGCGATGTATCATTTCCTCTCCGGCTATACCGCCAAGGTGGCAGGGACCGAAAAGGGCGTCACTGAACCCGAAGCGACGTTTTCGACCTGTTTCGGCGCACCGTTCATGCCGCGCCATCCGTCGGAATACGGCAATCTGCTGCGCGAGCTGATCGCCCATCACGGTGTCGATTGCTGGCTGGTCAACACCGGCTGGACCGGCGGCGCCTATGGCACCGGCAAGCGGATGCCGATCAAGGCGACGCGGGCGCTGCTTGCCGCGGCACTCGACGGCTCGCTGAACGGGGCCGATTTCCGCACCGACGCCAATTTTGGTTTCGATGTGCCGGTGGCGGTCGCTGGCGTCGACCGCGCCATTCTCGATCCGAGATCGACCTGGGCCGACACATCAGCCTATGACCTGCAGGCGGCGAGGCTGGTCGGCATGTTCGCCATCAATTTCGAAAAATTCGAACCTCATGTCGACGCCATTGTGCTCGGCGCCGCCCCGCGCATGCGCGAAGCCGCGGAATAATCGCCGGGCGGATATCCTGCACCTCAAGGCCCGGACCGGGATCGGGGAGGCCCGACCCGGGGAACGGGAACGCCCGACCCCGGGGATCGGGCCTTTTCTTTTTTCGCTTGCCGCGCCATGACTGCGGCATGAACGCCGACGACAAGATCATCATTGCCGACGATGCGGTGATCCATCCGGATGACCTGCATGAGGACTTCATCCGCTCGTCCGGCCCTGGCGGCCAGAACGTCAACAAGGTGGCGACGGCGGTGCAATTGCGCTTCGATGCGGCGAATGCGCCGGGCCTGTCGGAGCGCGTCCGCGAGCGAACCATAAAGCTGGCTGGCCAACGCGCCACCAAGGACGGCGTCATCGTCATCGAGGCCGGACGCTTCCGCACGCAAGAGCAGAACCGGGCTGACGCCCGCGCGCGGCTTGCGGAACTGGTCGCCAAGGCCGCCGAACCGCCGCCGCCGCCGCGCAAGAAGACGAGGCCGTCGAAAGGCGCGGTAGAAAGGCGGCTGAAGACTAAAGCTGGGCGCGGCACAATCAAGAAACTGCGCGGCCGGGTGGACGACGATTAGAGCGACGTGCGTCCACGATGTGGCAGGCGCGACATCGATCCCGCGGTCGAGACGGCTTCCAATCCAAGGTTGCAGATGGCAAGTTCTGTATTCGCCACAGCAAGGGAGACCACAGATGGGCATGTTTGATTTCGTCAAGGGCGTCGGCAAGAAGCTCGGCTTCGGCGACGATGAGCCGGAGCCGACCGCCGATACGCTCAAGAAGGAGCTCGATTCGCACGCGCTCGGCACCGACAATGTGGAAGTCGTCGTCAAAGGCGATACGGCCGTCCTGAAAGGCGTGGTCAAGGATCAATCGATCTTCGAAAAGGCTGTCATCGCCGTCGGCAACACGCTCGGCGTCTCCAAGGTGCAGGCAGACGAATTGCAGGTCGCCGCACCCGAGTCCGGCACGCCCGCTACCGCGGCCAAGGAACCGACCTTCTACACGGTCAAGAAAGGCGACAACCTCTGGAAGATCGCCGAAAAGAGCTACGGCAAGGGCAAGGGTGCGAAGAACCCGATCATTTTCGAGGCCAACAAGCCGATGCTGACCCACCCGGACAAGATCTATCCGGGGCAAGTCCTGCGCATACCGGACCTCGACTAAGAGACTGTTTGGAAACTCTACTCCGGCGGCTATCTGATAGCGTTTTCTGCGCTTCCGGTGCTCACGTGCTTAAGTACGCTCCGCTCCGGTTCTCGAAACCACCACCATATGACTCGCCAGAGCGAATTTCGAAACAGTCTCTAAGCCCGGTGCAATCGCGACAAGAGAAGAACGGCGGCTTTCGGGTCGCCGTTCTTGTTTGTTGGTGGCATTATCCGCCAGATGAACCTAATGGAGCGACCAAGCTGATGCTCGTTCTGCCCAAAGGTGTCCGCCACATGCCCGGCTACCTGTCCCGTGCGGTGCAGGAAGCGCTGGTCGAGGATGTGAGACGGGTCGTCCAGGAGGCTCCCCTGTTCGTGCCGGCCATGCCGCGCACCGGCAAGGAGATGAGCGTGCGCATGACCAATTGCGGCCCGCTCGGCTGGGTCACCGACAAGGAGCACGGCTATCGCTACCAGCCGACGCACCCGGTGACCGGAACGCCCTGGCCGCCAATCCCGGACGTGCTGCTCGAGTTGTGGCGGGACGTGTCTGCCTATCCGCATCCGCCGGAGGCTTGTTTGGTCAATTTCTATTCGCCGGACGCGAAGATGGGCCTTCACCAGGACCGCGACGAGGAGGATTTCGCCGCGCCGGTCGTGTCGGTCTCACTGGGCGACGATTGCCTGTTCAGGGTCGGCCAAAGCACGCGCGAAGGCGGCACAAAATCGTTCAGGCTGAAAAGCGGCGACGTCGTCGTGCTTGGCGGCGAAGGCCGCCTCTCTTTTCACGGCGTCGACCGCATCTATCCCTCGACCTCGGCGTTGCTCAGGAATGGCGGACGGATCAATCTGACGCTGAGGCGGGTGACGACGCCGACGTGAGGCGCCCGACCGTCAACGGGCCGGGGCGGACATAGTCATCGCGTAGATAGATGCGCAGGGCACCGTCTTCGGCGAGCACGTGGTAACGGGCCAGGATCGCGTCAAAGCCAAAACGCTCGGTCAGTTGGCTTGTCCAGTTGGTGTTGTTTTTCTTGAAGATGATGACATCCGCGCGCAGGCGCTCAAATTCTTCGCGCTTGCTTTCGGCGTAGCGCACCATGATGGCTTGGTAACGTGTCGCCTCGGCGGTGTCACCGGAGAGGACCGCCTGCTGGGACAGGCGGAGCGAGAACGCTCCAAGCCAATCGCTGACATGGGTCGAAACGAACTGCCCGTCGATCATGCGGTTCAGCGGATGTCCAGAGGAAATGTCCGGGCTGACCAACGCGACGGTCGGCCGATCGGTCGCGGCGCGAATGGCGGCAACCAGCGCGGGGTCTGGCTTCTGAGTGCTCCAGTACGGCAAGAAAGCGATCGCCACCCCCGCCAGCGCCCAAGCTCGCGAAGGTGCCGTCACAAATGACAACAGCCTTGGCTGCTGCTGCTCGATCCTGGGCAATGCCAGCAGGCAGAGAATGGCTGCCACGGCGCAAAAGATGGCGGGATAGGCATGATAGGCCCAGCCTTTCGCCTGGTAGAACAGCGGGAACATGCCGGCGACCGACGCGGTCAGCGCTACCGCCGCCAGCTCCGGAAATCGCCCGGCCGGCCACAGCCACCACGTCAGGAATACGAGAAAGCCCCACGTAAAACCGTAGACGATCACAATCGGCAGAAAGACGCTGACCTTTGCATAAACATCCGCCATCAGGGGATAAACGTCGCGCAGGAATTCCGGATGGATCAATGTGACCGCGCCGAAATAAGCGATGCAGACGCCGCCTATGACCCAGTGCTCCGGAGCGAAAACCGATTTCAGACTGCATTGGCGTGCTGCGACGAGCAGTGCCGGCGCCAACACCATGATCGCGTAGTAGGGCTTGATCAGCAACAGAACACTGCCCGACAGGCCGGCAAGGGCTGCAAGACCCAAGCCTGGTTGCGCCGTTGCATCTCGGCGCGCGCGCCAGGCATGAAGTGCGAGCAGCGGCATGAAAAGCGCTAATGCGATATGCTCTCGCTCGCTGAAGGCGTTGCCGGGAAAGACCACCAGCATTGCGTAGAAAGCTGGCGCCAATGCAAATAGTGATGCTGCTTCGGCGAAACCCGCACGCTTGACGATCACGCCCGAGAACGAAAGTCCGACAAGTGCGGCAAGATAGGTCCAGGCCTGAACCAGGACTTCCGGGGCGATTCCCAGCAACCTGGCCGCAGCCACTGGCGGCAGATAGAGCCATACGCTGAATGGAGGGTTGGTCTCGTAGATTTGCGTGTAGAGCCGCTCACCAGAGAGTATCCGCTCGCAGACGGTGATCAGCCAACTCGTATCCGGAATAGTTCCCCAGCGCACCTGACAGGCGATCGACAAGACTGTGAGCGCAGCAATCGCAAGGACATTGCGGCCAGGATGCAGCGACGCCGCAAAATCCCGACTGCCCCACCGGCCCCAGCCGCCAGTCTCGTTCGCGACGCTCACGGTGCTGTCCTGCCCCGGAACGTTGACATATGTGCTCTCCGATAAAACGATTGGATAGCCCTTACCATGTTCTCTGTAGCCTCTCCCTCGATCAGCCAATCGGCCGGACGGAACTAGTTCGAAACGGGCGTCAATTGGCGCGCGCCGCCGCGCAGAAAGACGGTGATCTCCGGCTCGGCGTGCAGCACGTGATAGTCGCTCAAGGCAGCCGCGACCCGCTCGTCCTGCAGCATCAAGGCAGTCCACGAGGGGGAGCCTGACAGCACGATATCGGGCTTCTCCGCTGATATCTCGGCGGCGTATTCGCCGATCACCCGATCGCGGATCCCTTCAAATTTCCGTTTCTGTCCGTATTCATCGGCCTTGCGAGCAAGTATTTCCGCATTGAACACCGCCCAGGCGCCCGGGTGACGCGACATGAACCTGCCGCCGACCAGCCTGGTGAGAGGATGGCCCACCTGCATCCGATCCGCGATCGACATGATCGTCGGGTTTTCGATCGTGGCGCTGATTGTGGCGGCGGACCGCTCCATCGGCTCGTTGTCCGCAGTCAGCGCAGCGTATTGTGCTCTAATCGTTATTTGCAGCACCAACACGCAGCCGAAGACAAGGCCGGCTTTGCGAACGAAGCCTGCAGCGCGGAACTCACCGAACCGCGGAAGCTGGACAGCGAATGCAAGTACCGCCACAACCACCATCGGCAGCGCGTGATTGGGCCAACCCTTGCCCATGACGACGAAGGCGGGGATGAACCCGAGAGCGGCCAAGAGCGGAATCCGGACGTCCCAATGCAATCGCCTGATGTCGCCCGCTGCCAGCAGGACGGCCGCGGCCAGAAGCAGCACTATCTTCGGCCAGTTTGCCATCATCTCGACGACCGAAGCTCTCAGCGGCAGATACACCTCCCTGACGAAGGGCAGTATTTCGCTGAAATAGACGCGGTCGAAGATCGCAATGGAAGCCACATAGATGACGATGACCGCAGCGCCGAGAAGATTTTCCACGGCGAAGAACGGCTTTAGAGACCGTCGATGGAGCGCAAGGCACAGCGAGGGCAGCAGGAAGGCCAGGGCAAAATGCGGCGGTTTGAGCATGATAACGGTGGCCGCGCCCAGCCCCGCCAGAACGCGCTCCACGGTCGAGCCTGCGACGAAGTCCGGCGTTCGCTGGCGTGCGCACTGCAATGCCAACCAGGGCAGAATGGCAATCAGCGCGAAATGCTCGCGCTGGCCGAATTGGTCCGGCAGGAAACACAGGACCATGAACAGCGCGACCGGAGCTGCCAAGAGAGCGTTAGGCTGTCGGTAAATCGGGTCGACGCGGGCGAGAATGCGGGCGGAAACAACCAGGCTGGCCAAGCTCAGGCAGACGACACCGAGCGTCAGCCAGACTTCGGCGCGTATGCCGCTAAGCTTTTCCAAGAGCATAAACGGCATGTAGAGAAAGATCGAGAAAGGCGGATTGGTCTCTATGATGTCGGTGTTCAGTCGCTCTCCGCCGAGCAACCGATCACACGCAACCAGGAGCCATGACACATCGACATTGGTCGGCGTCACAACCGTCGATAACCAGGCAGCATACGCCACGACCACGCCGGCCAGCAACAACGGAGCAGCACCTGCGCCGCCGACAAACCGCGAGAAACGGCCTATGGTAGGCAGCGGTTCACCGAGGGATCGCGCGCTAGAGACCACGAAACACCCAGCGCCCGAGGACGACATAGTTGATGACCGGCACGGCAATGCAGGTAAGCAGGATCGGGACTGAAGCAGGGACGCCGAGCATCTGGGTCAAAAACCCCGGCAGAGCGACCGCGATAGCGAGGCCCGAAGCGGTGAGCAGGAGGAAGCGAGGCAGTTCCATTGCGTGGCTGCCGCCAGAGATGAATGTGAAATATTTATGCCCGGTATAAGAGAACAGCGCGGCGATGGCATAAGCCGCAAAGGATGTGAGTGCTGCCGGCAGGCCAGCCGTTGCCTGTCCACGCGACAGCAGGAAAGCGCAAACGGCATAGATCAGCGTCGATGCAATCCCGATCAGGGCAAAGCGCGACAGGCGACGATACGAGCCAGTAGCCGACATGGCGCGGTCAGGCCGCCAGTTTCTCGTCGAGGCGGCCGGTGTCGACGGCGCCATCCCTACGAAACACGGCCAGCAGCGAGACACCAAACGGCAGGCTTGCGTTTGGCACGATACGGCCCTCCGCCGAAAACACAGCCTTCATCGCCGCATTGACCGGCTTCGGCGGCGTCGCGTGGCCCGCTGGCCTGGCCGGTCGGCGCAGCCTGTCCAGCAATCGTGCCAACACAGCTGCGGGAAACAGCGCGGCATTGGTGTAGCTCAGCCGGTCGATCGTGAAGCCGGCCTTTTCAATGCGCTCACGCAGCAGATTGCGGGAATAGCGCCGCATGTGATGCAGCCCCACGTCGTGGGTGCTCCACAGCCATTGATGTGCAGGCACCGTAAGGATGACGCGGCCACCTGGTTTCAGCATTTGGCGGATTGCGGCCAGCGATGCTTCGTCCTCCGCGACATGCTCCAGCACGTCGAACAGGCAGATGAGGTCACAACTTTGCGGCGCGACAGGAATATTGTCCGGCAGATGGCCAGCAAGAAAGTCGCGGCCGGTCTTTTCCCCGGCGATCTCGCGCGCGAGATCGCTCATTTCCACCGCCGTCACCGCGCCGAACTGCTCCAGCATCTGGATGTTGCCACCGGTGCCGGCGCCGATCTCGACGATGCGCGCCTTTGCGGGCAGGTCGAGGTGGCGAATGACCGCCTCCGCGATGGCACGCCGCCCACAGAACCACCAATGCTCGTCTTCGGTGGCGGCCATCTGTCGGTAGGCGTCGAGCTCCATCAGTTCATCCCCTCATATTTGCGACGCACGATGTAGATCGGACGCTGCTTGATCTCGGCGTAGACCCTGCCGAGGTACTGTCCGATGATGCCGATGCCGAGCAACTGGATGCCGCCAAGGAAAAGAACACTGACCAGCAGCGAAGCGTAGCCTGGCACGTCCGCGCCAAAGATCATCGTCTTGGCGACGATCAGCAGGCCGTAGAGAAACGACAATGCCGAGATCGTCGCGCCGACATAGGTCCAGATTTCAAGCGGCGCGGTGGAGAAGCTGGTGATACCTTCGAGCGCGAAGTTCCACAGCCTCCAGCCGGAGAATTTCGACTGGCCGGCGATGCGCCGATCGCGGACATATTCGACGGTCGCAGTGCGGAAGCCCACCCAGGCGAACAGGCCCTTCATGAAACGACGGCGTTCGGGCAAGGAGCGCAGCGCTTCGATGACCTGACGATCGATCAACCTGAAGTCGCCGACATCGTGCGGGATCTTCTGCTGCGCGATCCAGTTGTGAACGCGGTAAAACGTCGAGGCGGAGCGCTGCTTTAGAAAACTGTCGCTCGACCGATTGGCTCGCTTGGCCAGAACGACCTCGAAACCCTCGCGCCATTTTTCGACAAGCAGCGGAATGACATGCGGCGGGTCCTGCAGGTCGACATCGATGGGAATTGCGGCATCGGCATCGCAGCTGTCGAGACCGGCGGTCATCGCGGCCTCCTTGCCGAAATTGCGTGAAAGGTCGATCACCCGAATACGCGGATCGGCTTGCCGGGCTTCGATCAGCCGTTCGAGCGTCGCATCGCTGCTGCCGTCATTGACGAAGATGAGATCGAAGGTAACGCCATGTTCCTGCAGCGGATCGATGCTTTCGCATACAGCCTTCAGAAATGGCGCGATCGCGCCTTCCTCATTGTGCACCGGCACGATCAGCGCAATCGTGGCGGTCCCGCTCCCCGGATGTGCGACGCGGTCAGCTGCCGGTCGATCAATATGAAGGAATGGCGCGTTCATTGTTTGCCGGAGCCCGCAGATCAGGCTCGACAATAGAAAGGCTGGGTTAAGATGACTTTAAGGAATGGCTCGGAATTTCACAGCTTCCTGAGCGCCACTTCCTCGACCAGATGATTGGCGCCCTTGCGCAGGATGAGATCGGCGCGGGCTCGCGTCGGCAGGATGTTCTCGCGCAAATTCTTCAGGTTGATGTTGGCCCACAAGCCTTCGGCGATGGCGCGGGCCGCTGCTTGCGAAAGTTGCGAATAGCGGTGGAAGAAGGAGTCCGGGTTGCGGAAGGCGGTCTCGCGCAGCCGCATGAAGCGGGCGATGTACCAGTGATGGATCAGCTCCTCTTCGGCATCGATATAGATGGCGAAATCGAAGAAATCCGACAGGAAAGGCACGATCTTGCCGTCCTTCGGCAGCTTGCCGGGCTGAAGCACGTTGATGCCTTCGAAGATCAATATGTCCGGCCGGTCGATGGTCTGGAACTCACCGGGAATGACGTCGTAAGTCAGGTGCGAATAAACAGGCGCGCGGACATTGCGCTGCGCCGATTTGATGCCCGACAGGAAACGCAGCAGGGCGCCGACGTCATAGCTGTCGGGAAAGCCCTTGCGTTCCATCAGGTTGTTGCGGCGCAGGATTTCGTTGGGAAGCAGGAAGCCGTCGGTGGTGATCAGATCGACTTTGGGGCTCGAGGGCCAGCGCGCCAGCAATTCCTTGAGCACGCGCGCCGTGGTCGATTTGCCGACCGCGACAGAGCCGGCAATGCCGATGATGAACGGCGTTTTGACGATATCCACCGCGTTGAAGAAGGCCTGGCGCTGCCTGAACAGCAGCTGGCTCGCCTCGACATGGGCCGACAAAAGCCGCGACAGCGAAAGATAGATGCGCTTGACCTCTTCGAGGTCGACCGGGTCGTTGAGTGAGCGCAGACGACGGATCTCGTCCGCGCCGAGCGTCATCGGCGTGTCGGCACGGAACTGCGACCATTGCTCCGCCGAGAAAAAACGAAAGGGCGAATATTTCTCGGTGGGGGCGAGCTGGTCCATCGAGTTTCCTACCCTCCGCAGCGATCAGCCCCGGTCCTGCCGAGACGCCTTTTCGGCGATGCCCGAACGACTGGTGCGGCGCTCGAGTTCGGTCAGGATATCGGCAAGCGGAACGCCGGCGACGCCTAGAACGACGAGCCAATGATAGATGAGATCGGCGCTTTCCGAAACGAGCGCTTGTCTGTCACCGCCAACGGCCGCGATCACTGTTTCGACCGCCTCTTCGCCGAACTTCTGCGCCGCCTTGTCGATGCCGCGCGCGAACAGTTTTGCCGTCCATGAATCCGCATCGCCGGAATGCGCGCGTTCCCTGATGATTATCTCCAGATCGGAGAGCGAAAACTCAGCCATGGCGCCATCTATCTGCTTGTTTAAGCATGATCTTTCCCGAAAACCGGTTCCCGCTGGCGGTCATGCTTAGAGCCGATCAGCCGTTGAGTCCAGTCGCATCGGCAGCCCGGCGCGGGCCATATGCGCCTTGGCTTCGGCGATGCTGTACGTGCCAAAATGGAAGATCGATGCCGCCAGCACCGCACCGGCATGGCCATCGCGAATGCCCTCGACCATGTGATCAAGCGTGCCGACGCCGCCGGAGGCGATGACCGGCGCACGCACGGCGTCGGCTACCGCGCGGGTGAGCGCAATGTCGTAGCCGGCCTTGGTGCCGTCGCGGTCCATCGACGTGAGCAGGATCTCGCCGGCGCCGCGATCGACCATCTGCCGAGCAAATTCGACTGCGTCGATGCCGGTCTTCTCGCGGCCGCCATGGGTGAAAATCTCCCAGCGGTCGGCCTCGTCTTCACCCGATACTTTCTTGGCGTCGATGGCGACGACGATGCACTGGTTGCCGAACTTGTCGGCCGCCTCGGCGACGAAATCGGGATTCTTCACCGCCGCCGTGTTGATCGACACCTTGTCGGCGCCGGCCAAAAGCAGCCTTCTTATGTCGGCGACCTGGCGCACGCCGCCGCCGACGGTCAGCGGCATGAAGCATTGTTCGGCCGTGCGGGCGACGATATCGAAGATCGTCTCGCGATTGTCGGACGAGGCGGTGATGTCGAGGAAACAGAGCTCGTCGGCGCCGGCGGCGTCATAGGCCTTTGCCGCCTCGACCGGATCGCCGGCATCGACCAGGTCGACGAAGTTGACGCCCTTGACGACGCGGCCGTTCTTGACATCGAGACAGGGGATGACGCGGGCTTTCAGCATCAAATCCTCTCAAGCGCGGCAAGAAAATCGCCAAGCAATTGCCCGACGACAGGCGGAACCTCGCCCTTGGCGTCAAATGCCGGGTCGTAGGCAGACAGGGTGACGCCGACAATCGGGATCGACCTGGCCAGTCCGCAAACGAGTTGCCGCAGTTGATCCGGGTTTGGGCCTCCCGGCTGCGCATAGCGGTTCACTTGCAGCACATCCGGATCGTGAACGTCCAAATCCAGATGCAGATGTGCCCGAACCGCGCCGGCCGCCTTCAGCTTTCCGACATTGTCGAGCGCATCGGCGCATTGGGTGCGAATGACAGGCAATGTGTCCAGCAGGCGCTTTTCATCGGGATCGAGGTCGCGTGCATCGACCAGCATGCACCGCGATGGATCTATCGCCTGGAAGCGGGGAATCGCTGATGTCATCGGACGCCAGCAGAGCCCCAGCGTCGTCGCCAGCGCCATGCCGTCGAGGAAGCCGTAGGCGGACGTCTCGGGCGTGTTGAGATCGCCATGCTGATCGACCCAGATGATCGAATCCGCGGCGTTGCCGGCCACCGCACCGGCGGCGGTCAGGCAATTTCCGGCGAGCACGATGGGAAAACGCTCATCGTCGCGCGCCAGATCGACCTTGGTGGCGACTGCCCGGCAAACCGCGAAGCCCGTCGCGATTTCGCGTCTCTGGGCATCGCCGACCTCGCCGATGTCCTCGACGACGACATCGTGGCCGCGGAAAGCAAGTTCATCGACGAGGCCGCCGGCAATGATGGCGTCGGGGCCCTGGCCACAGCCGGCATGGTAAAGGCCGCTGTCATAGGGTGCGAGGATGATCGAGAGTTTCATCGCGCCCTCGCCTTCTCCGGTGCTGCCGCCAGGATCGCCAGTGCCTCGGCCGGATCGATACGCCCGTCATAAAGCGCGCGGCCCGAGATGGCGCCTTCGAGTTTTTGCGCATCGGGCATGGTCATGCGCACGATGTCGGCAATCGAGGCCAGACCTCCAGAGGCGATGACCGGGATCGAAACCGCTTCGGCGAGATCGATGGTGGCGTCCCAGTTGATGCCGGTCAGCACGCCGTCGCGATCGATATCGGTGTAGATGATGGCGGCAACGCCGGCGCCCTCGAATTTCTTCGCCAGTTCGATGACGCCGAGGCTCGAGGCCTCTGCCCAGCCCTCGACCGCCACCTTACCGCCCTTGGCGTCGATGCCGACGGCGATCCTGCCGGGGAATGCCTTGCAGGCCTGCCTGACCAGATCGGGATCGCGCACGGCCACCGTGCCGAGAATGATGCGGGCCAGCCCGCGATCGAGCCAGTCCTCGGCCTGCGCCAGGGTGCGGATGCCGCCGCCAAGCTGCACCGGGTTTCTCGTCGCCTTGAGGATGGCGCCGACCGCCGCGCCGTTGACGCTCTGGCCCTTGAAGGCGCCGTTGAGGTCGACCACATGCAGCCATTCAAAGCCCTGTTGCTCGAAGGCTCTGGCCTGCGCGGCCGGGTCGTCATTGTAGATCGTCGCGGTCGCCATGTCGCCGTGCTTCAGGCGCACGCACTTGCCGTCCTTGAGGTCGATGGCCGGGAACAGGATCACCGTTCAAGCGCCTTCGACAATGACGAAGTGACCGGTCGAGGCGGCAAGCCTGTACTTCAAAGCCGCCCGGTATTCAGGTGACTCGTAGCATTCTATCGCCCTGTCGTAGGACTCGAACTCCACCAGGACATGGCGGTTGCCTGTCGGCCCTTCCGGGTTCGCGTGACGCCCGGCCCGCACGGGAAACTTCGCACCATATTTCGCAAAAGCCGCGGCGTTCGCCTCGATATATTGCTTGTAGACCTCAGGATCGCGGACATCGACCATCGCCATCCAGTAGCCTTTCTTGCTCATCCTAGGGCCTCCAGCTCAGGAAATTGGTGATCAGCGCCAGGCCAAGCGCCTGGCTCTTTTCGGGATGGAACTGCGTGCCGGCGAGATTGTC
The DNA here is from genome assembly GCF_004023115.1 of Mesorhizobium sp. M6A.T.Cr.TU.017.01.1.1. NCBI lineage: Bacteria > Pseudomonadati > Pseudomonadota > Alphaproteobacteria > Hyphomicrobiales > Phyllobacteriaceae > Mesorhizobium > Mesorhizobium sp. M6A.T.Cr.TU.017.01.1.1. Next base: position 7,113 of record NZ_RZTA01000074.1, on the reverse strand, counting down.
GCGGGCGACCGTAGCCGTCACCGGACCACCATAGTCGGCAATCGCCAGCACGTCGTCCGCTTTCCTGGCGTCAAGATGATAGGAATGAACGAAATAGGCGTGCAGTCCCTTGGCGCCGGTCGGAATGCCGGAAAACAGCGGATGCTTGTGCGTGAGCTCGATGGTGTTCCAGCCGATCTGCGGGATTTTCAGCGCAGGATCGGCCGGGGCGATCTCCTTGACATCGCCGGCGATCCAGCCAAAGCCTTTTGTAACAGTCTTCTCCAACCCCCGCTCCGACATCAGCTGCATGCCGACGCAGATGCCGAGGAACGGCCGCCCCTTGACGATCGCGACCTCCTCGACCGCTTCCCACATGCCGGCCACAGCGCGCAGCCCGGCCGCGCAATCGGCGTAGGCGCCGACGCCGGGCAGGACAACGCGGTCGGCGGTTCTGACACGCTCGGCATCGGCGGTCAGGTCGATGGCGGCGGCGATGCCGGCTTCGTGCGCGGCGCGCTCGAAGGCTTTGGTGGCCGAGCGCAAATTGCCCGAGCCGTAGTCGATGATCGCGACCCGCATGTCAGGGTCTTCCCGGCGTGTGGTTCAGCCCTAGCGCTATGCCCATATGTGCTGGCCGGGCATGGACAGCGTCGGGAACGATGCGTTGCGCGGGCGCTTGCTCATCCGAATGCGCTTCGGCTTCCAGCACATAGCGCGTATCGGCATCATCGAGCCTGTCGGCCTCGACGACGCCCCATTCATGCCAGCCACGGCGGCGCAGTGCGGCAATCCGCAAGGCCTGCCCTTCCAGCCCGACATAGAGCGATACAAGCAGCGACAGCAGCGGACCTGCCAGCCCCAGGCTCAATCCTTCAGCAAGCATCGAAAGGAGAGCCATGGCGACAAAGGCCAGGGCTGCCTCGATCCACAACCGGTGCCAGAGCAGCCACAGCGGCGGCACGAGGAAGCCGAGCCAGGAAAAACCATCACGGACAAAGGCCGTCATATCAGGCTTTTCGCCGCGGCCCGGCGGTTCCATCACGACATAGATGGCCATGGCCTATCCCTTCAGAGATCCCTTGGTGGAAGGAACCGCGTCCGGCTGGCGCGGGTCGCTTTCAAGTGCTGCGCGCAGCGCGCGGGCCACTGCTTTGAAGCAGGTCTCGGCGATGTGGTGATTGTTGGCGCCATAGTGATTGGTGACATGCAGCGTGATGCCGGCATTCTGCGCCAGGGCCTGGAAGAATTCGCGCACCAGTTCGGTGTCGAACGTGCCGATCTTCGGTGACGAGAACGCAACGTTCCAGACAAGGAAAGGACGACCGGAGACGTCAATCGCGGCGCGTGTCAGCGTCTCGTCCATGGCGAGATCGATCGAGGCATAGCGCATGATGCCGCGCCGCTCGCCCAGCGCCTGGGCCAGCGCCTGGCCGAGCGCGATGCCGGTGTCCTCGACCGTGTGGTGGTCGTCTATGTGCAGATCGCCCTTGGCCTTGACCGTCATGTCGATCAGTGAATGGCGCGAAAGCTGGTCCAGCATGTGGTCGAAGAAGCCGACGCCCGTCGAAATATCGGATTTTCCCGAGCCGTCGACCTGGACCGATACGGAGATGTCGGTTTCCCCAGTCTTGCGGCTTGCGTTGGCGGAACGGGGCGGCATGACCTCATCCTTGTCCAGAGTTCAGACGTTCCAAGCGCCCACGTGCTTGAAAACGAGAGCCTTCTAGCAGCATGATCCGGCGATTGCCAGTTGCCATGCCAGGGGATATCGAGCCTGGCAGATGACCGGTTTGCAATCATCGGGCCTATGCATACATATGGCCGATCAAGTCACTCGTAACGCGCCAATTGCCTTCGGGATCGGTGCTGATCGGAGCAGAAAATGTCTGATAAACTGACCATGCACGCCACGACCATCGTGACGGTGCGCAAGGGCGGCAAGGTGGTCATCGCCGGCGATGGCCAGGTCAGTCTCGGCCAGACCATCATGAAGGGCAACGCCAAGAAGGTGCGCCGCATTGGCAAAAGCGGCAATGTCATTGCCGGTTTCGCCGGCGCCACCGCTGACGCCTTCACCCTTCTGGAGCGGCTCGAGGCCAAGCTCGAACAATATCCGGAGCAATTGACGCGGGCCTGCGTCGAGCTCGCCAAGGACTGGCGCACCGACCGCTATCTGCGCCGGCTGGAAGCGATGATGCTGGTCGCCGACAAGTCGGTCTCGCTGGCGCTGACCGGCACCGGCGATGTGCTCGAGCCCGAACATGGCGTCATGGCGATCGGTTCGGGCGGCAACTACGCGCTGGCCGCGGCGCGCGCGCTGATGGACAGCGACAAGGATGCCGAGGAGATCGCCCGCAAGGCGATGCAGATCGCATCCGACATTTGCGTCTACACCAACAACAATTTCGTCATCGAAACACTCGATGCCGGCTGAGCAGGCCGTGCCATGATCCCGAAAAGTGGAAACCGGTTTTCGGCGGAAATCATGGCCAAACAAGAGAATAGATATGATTTTCGGCCGGTGACCGAGGCGGACTTGCCGATGATCGCGGCATGGTTGGCCGAGCCGCATGTCGCCGAGTGGTGGGATGATCCCGAGACGGAGATCGCGCAGATCCGCGAGCATATCGACTCGATTTCCGTCGAACCGCTGATCATCGAGCTCGACGGCGAGCCGATCGGCTACATGCAGAGCTACGACCCGCATCTGGAGGACGGCCATCCCTATAGCGACCAGCCGTTCGGCACGCTCGGCATCGATCTGTCGATCGGCAGGCCTGAGCTTGTCGGACACGGCCACGGCTCGGCAATTGTGCGGCAGTTCGTGGAACAGCTGTTCGAGGAAGGGGCGCGCGTGTCATCATCGACCCGGATCCGGCCAACGGACGAGCCATCCGCGCCTATGAAAAGGCCGGTTTCAGAGCTATCGATCGAAGGCAATCGGAATATGGCGACGTTTTGCTGATGGCGATTGATGTCGAAGTGGGCGACGCCGAAGAGGGGCAGTAACAGCATGAGCACAACCGGCGCCGACAAATCCGTCTCGGCCTACGAAGACAGCTGGCGGATGGGACTTCTGCTCGTCCTCGGCCTGATCATATTCCAGGCCGGAGCCCTTTACGGCATGGGCCGAACGCCAATCTGCACATGCGGCTATGTCAAGCTATGGCACGGCATCGTGCAGAGCTCGGAGAATTCCCAGCATATTTCCGACTGGTACACATTCTCGCACATCATCCATGGCTTCCTGTTCTACGCGCTGGCGTGGGCTCTGTTCCCGCGCTCGCCGATCGGGCTCAGGCTGGCATTTGCGGTCGTCATAGAGGGCGGTTGGGAACTTCTCGAGAACAGCCCTTTGATCATCGAGCGCTATCGCGCCGGCACAATTTCCCTGGATTACTATGGCGACAGCATCATCAATTCGGTGGCAGACACGCTGGCGATGGTGGTGGGATTTGTGATGGCGCGGAGGCTTCCTATATGGGTGATCGTGACCCTCGCTCTCATCTTCGAATTCGGTGTCGGCTACATCATCAGGGACAATCTGACACTCAACGTGATCATGCTGCTGCATCCGTTCGAGTCCATCCGGCAGTGGCAAAGTGGAATTTAGTGATATGAGCACATTCTCGCCCCGCGAAATCGTTTCGGAACTCGATCGCTTCATCATCGGCCAGAAGGACGCCAAGCGCGCCGTGGCCATCGCCTTGCGCAACCGCTGGCGCCGCCAGCAGCTCGAAGGCCAGATGCGTGAAGAGGTGATGCCCAAGAACATCCTGATGATCGGCCCGACCGGCGTCGGCAAGACCGAGATCTCGCGCCGCCTGGCACGCCTTGCCGGTGCGCCGTTCGTCAAGGTCGAGGCGACCAAGTTCACCGAGGTCGGCTATGTCGGCCGCGACGTCGAGCAGATCATTCGCGACCTGGTCGAGATCGCCATCGGGCTGGTGCGCGAGAAGATGCGCGAGGATGTCAAGGCGCGCGCCCATATCAATGCCGAGGAACGCGTGCTGGAAGCGCTCGTCGGCAAGACGGCGAGCCCGGCCACGCGCGACAGTTTCCGCAAGAAGCTGCGCGACGGCGAGCTCGACGACAAGGAGATCGAGATCGAAGTGGCCGACACCGGCACGGGCGGCATGCCCGGCTTCGAGATCCCCGGCATGCCGGGCGCCAATATCGGCGTGTTGAACATCAACGACATGCTGTCGAAAGCGATGGGCGGCCAGAAGACCAAGACGCGCAAGACGACGGTGAAGGAATCCTACACGCTGCTGGTCGGCGACGAGTCCGACAAGCTGCTCGACCAGGATGAGGTGGTGCGCAGAGCGCTCGAATCGACCGAAAACGACGGCATCGTCTTCCTCGACGAGATCGACAAGATCGCCTCGCGCGAGGGCGGCATGGGCGCCGGTGTTTCCCGCGAAGGCGTGCAGCGCGACCTGCTGCCGCTTGTCGAAGGCACAACGGTCGCGACCAAATACGGACCGGTGAAGACGGACCACATCCTGTTCATCGCATCGGGTGCGTTCCACGTCGCCAAGCCGTCCGACCTGCTGCCGGAACTGCAGGGCCGTCTGCCGATCCGCGTCGAGCTGCGGGCGCTGGAGAAGGACGATTTCGTCCGCATCCTGACTGAGACCGAGGCCAGCCTGATCAAGCAGTATATCGCGCTGATGAAGACCGAGGGCGTCGACCTCGTCTTCACCGACGACGCCATCGATTCGCTGGCCGGCATTGCCGTCGATCTCAACGCCAGCGTCGAGAACATCGGCGCCAGGCGGCTGCAGACGGTGATGGAGCGGGTGCTGGACGAGATCTCCTATGACGCGCCGGATCGCCACGGCACGTCGGTGACCATCGACGCCGCCTATGTGCAAAAGCATGTCGGCGACCTGTCCAGAAACACGGATTTGTCGCGTTTCATCCTGTAAGACGGCGCCGGCCAAGCCCGGTGCCCGGGCGACGGGCGATTTCCGGACATTCCGCAGTGTGTGGCCAAATGGAAGCATCTGGCCACCTTTTGTCTCAGTTGTCGAAGGGCTCTCGACTCGACCTGGGGCTTTACCTAGTTTGCCCGGCGACTATTACAGGCGGCGGCGCATGAAAAAACTGATCCTCGTCATTCTCGGGCTGACGCTGGCGACAGCCATGTTCGCTGCGCAAGCGGCGACGATGGTGCCGCCGGGCAACAGTCATGCCGAGCAGCCCAACATACCGGGCGCCTCGAGCCGGCGCACCCAGGCCACCAACACCACTTTCCAGGCAAAATACCGCAAGGTCTATGCGCTGCTGCAGAACGACGCCGATCTTCGCGGCAAGATCAGCCAAGCGGCGGCGACCTATGGCATCGATCCGATGCACATCGTCGGCGCCATCGTCGGCGAGCACACCTACAATGTCGACGCCTACGACCGGCTGCAGACCTACTACGTCAAGGCGATCTCCTATCTGTCGAGCAAGCTGTCCTTCGCCTATGAAGGCGAGGACATCACCGATTTCGTGCAACGGCCGCAATTTGCCAAATGCGCCGGCGAATCGGACAGTTACGCGCTGTGGGCGTGCCGCGAGCAGGTGTGGAACCAGTCCTTTCGCGGCAAGAATGTCGGGGGGACAAGCTTTCCCAATGACCGCTTCGGCGCCACTTTCTTCCAGCCCTATTATGCCGGCCAGACCTTCGGTCTTGGGCAACTCAATCCGCTGACGGCGTTGCAGATGAGCGATCTCGTGCACCAGGTTTCCGGCCTGCCGAAGCTCGACGTCGGCGATCCGAACGGGGTCTACAAGACCATCATGGATCCGGACCTCACCTTGTCTTATGTCGCGGCGACGATCCGGAAATCGATCGATGCCTACCAGAACATTGCCGGCTTCGACATATCGGACAACCCCGGGATCACATCGACGCTCTACAATGTCGGCAATCCGGAACAGCGCGCCTATGCGCTGAAGGCCGAGAACGACAAGCGCCGTGCCGCGGGCGAACCGGAGAAGCTGCCCGAGGAAAATTACTATGGCTGGCTGGTCAACGACAAATTGCCGGAGCTGAAGGCGCTGTTTTAGAACGTGTTGAGATTCGGATTTTCAGCCGGATCGAAGTCGCCCCTTTCGGGCGTTTGCGCTGCCCTCCTTGCCCTGCCGGCATTTCTCCCCGTATAGTGACGGGGGAGAAAGAACGCTGGCATCGGCTGCAACGCCCGTTCTGCGGCGCTGGCGATTGGCGAAATCCTAAGCGACAGTGGGTCACTATACGGGGAGAAGATGCCGGCAGGCAGATGAGGGGCGGCGCCGGCTTTAGGCAATCGGCGCCACGGCTCACGCCGCCAGCAGAGACTTCAGCTTGACCGTCTGCGAGCCGAGCGCTTCCGGCGCCGGCTTGGCCCTTTTCGCGATCAGCATCTCGGCCAGCCTGATGTCGCGGGCGACCGTGTTGCCCGGGCCGATGCCGCTCGCCGCAACGAGCCTGCCGTCCTCGGCGAGGTGGAACAGGATGAAGGCGCCATCGTCGAGGTCGCGGCGCACAGTGCTGCGGCCCTCGTCCGACAGGCCGGATATCTGCAAGGTCAGGCCGTATTGATCCGACCAGAACCATGGCACCGCCGCGTGGCTTTCGCCGGCGCCAAGCATGTTCCTGGCCGCAAGCGCGCCCTGCTCCTGCGCGTTGCGCCAAGCTTCCAGTCGCACGCGCCGGCCGCCATAGACGGCAAGCGGAAACGAGCAGCAATCGCCGGCGGCGAAGATGGCCGGATCGCCAGTGCGAAGCCCGGCATCGACTGCTATGCCGTTGTCGATCGTCAGCCCGGCTTCCGCGGCGAGCCCGATCACCGGCACTGCGCCGATGCCGATCACGGCGAGATCGGCGACGATGTCCAGTCCGCCGGCAAGCGCGATGCGCACCTCGGCGCCATCGTCGGCGATCGCGGCGATGCCGTCGCCGCACAGGATTTTCACGCCTTCGGCTTCATGCGCCTCGTGGATGACTTTGGCGATCTCGGCCGGCACGCCGCGCATCAGGATGCGCGGTTGCGCCTCGATGACGGTGACCGCGGCTCCCAACCTGCGCGCCGCTGCGGCGAGTTCAAGACCGATGAAGCCGCCGCCGACGATGGCGATGCGATTTCTGGCGCTGAGATG
>NZ_RZTA01000073.1:0-32942 GCF_004023115.1 Mesorhizobium sp. M6A.T.Cr.TU.017.01.1.1 | reverse complement strand
AGCTCCTATCATCAGGCATAGGCGCAGACATAGAAATTGACACTGCAAGCTCCTCGGCTCCTTCAGTGTCACTATCTCTCGCTCATCACCTCAAACCGCGCCAGATGGGGTCAGCTTGGCGCTTACGGCCTATCGGCGAACCTTCGACATGCTCATGGATCGGCTGCCGGAGCGGCAGGCCTGCCGCATCATGGTGGATCTTCTCGCCATTGCGCACGAGCGCGGCTGCGAGAGGTAACTGGCCGATCAGCTGGACGCATCGCTGCAGGCGCGCCGATTGCCCGACATGGCGGCCTTGCGGGAACGGTTCGCGCCCGATCCGTCCCGGCTGCCGAATGTCGTCGTGCGCCTTGCTCCGCTCAACGCCTATGAAGCCCTGGTCGGGGCCAGCCTGACGGGAGACGCGGCATGAAGACCAACAACGCCGTCGATGCCGCAAGGCTGAGCCTGCTCCTCAACGAGCTGCGCCTGCCGGCCATCAAGGTCATGTGGCCCCAGTTCGCCGAACAGGCCGACAAGGAAGGTTGGCACGCCGCCCGCTTTCTCGCCGCGATCACCAAGCACGAACTGGCCGAACGCGATCGACGCCGCATTGAGCGGCATCTCGCCGAAGCCCGCCTGCTGCCGGGAAAGACCCTCGATGCTTTCGAGTTCGAGGCGGTGCCGATGATCTCAAAGGCGCAGGTGATGGCGATCACCGCCGGCGACAGCTGGCTCGAGAAGGGAGCGAACCTGCTTCTGTTCGGCCCGCCCGGTGGCGGAAAGAGCCATCTCGCCTCGGCCATCGGCCTCGCCCTTATCGAGAACGGCTGGCGGGTCATGTTCACCCGCACCACTGATCTCGTCTAGAAGCTTCAGGTCGCGCGCCGCGAACTCGGCCTCGAAGCCGCCATCAACCGAACCGACCGCTTCCACCTGCTGATCCTCGACGACCTCGCCTATGTCACCAAGGACCAGGCCGAATGGTTACTCTGTACCAGCAGGCGGGTTGCGAAAGACAATAGCGGGCTACCTCTGCCTTCTCCTCTTCTGATACTGCGATAATGCCATACGGAGCTGATCCGTCTGATGCGACAGCCAATTGGCTAGACAACACTACCAACGTGCCATCGACGATTGGGAAAACCAGGAAAGCTACGAAAATAGTGCCTTAACAATCGGAAAAGCCCGATCCCAGGGCTGACCGGAATCGCGCCCAAACCACACCCGCGAGCCGACACTCACCGACCCCGACCCGTAAAAGCATTTTGGGTGCCACATCAAGACGGAACCTTTCTCATCTAAGATGCGACCCGTTACGCCCGGTATTTGGCTCACCGTGCCAAAGCTATAGGTTGTCGTTCCGTAACACAGAACTTCGCAGAGCCCAACTAGCTGCTCCGCTGTTGGGCGTTTGGTAATGTCCTTATCTAAGCACTGCAGAATGATGTCATACAGCTGACCGCCAAGTGTCTTGAACTGTGCACCGTTTAACAGGCTAGGTTTTTTGGGCGGAACGGCATCAACAATCTTCGGAATTGATTTCAGGCCAGTTCCAAAGGGTAACTCGCCAGAAAGAAGCTCGTAGATTATGGCCGCAATCGCCCACACGTCGGAGGATTTCTTCGCCACCCTGAAATCATTGATCGCCTCTGGTGACATATACGGTATGGCGCCGAGAACAGTCTTCGAGGATGTTGCGCCGCCGACCTCCGCCCATTGCCCGATCTCCTCCTCAGCCATCTTAGCAATACCAAAGTCTGTGATTTTCACGTCGTGAAACAATGCACCTCCAACGACCATGATGTTGCTAGGCTTCAAATCGCGATGGACCACGTCAGCCGCATGCGAAGCGGCCAGACCTTTCGCTAATTGATGCAAAACACGAGCACAAGTAGAAGGGGGCAAATACGGAAGATTGCCAGCCATCACAGCAAATAGGTCGGTATCTGGAATCAACTCCTCTACAAGATACGGCCTGCCGCCTTCCTCAAAGTAATCAAGTGTCTTTGCTACGTTTTGATGATTGACCCGCGCACTGACTACAGCCGACTGCTTAAATCGCTTCACCCCAGCGTCGTCTTTCGGTGTCTTCAACGCAACATCTCGCTCAAACAGAATGTCGAAAGCGACATAAACGTGCTGCATTCCCCCTGCACCAATCCAATGCTTGGGTACATAGCGCTCTGCCAGCGGTGGCGTACCTGTTGAAATCGGCCCCTTCAATTCATGACCTCCGGATGGGATATGTCCGCAGTAATCGACGTTCGCCCACGCAGTGAAGGATCGCCCAGTACAATGACAGATGATCCTTGCAGAACGTACCCCATCATCATCTGTTTATTGTTATGGCGCACATGACCCGAGAACGCAGTGACTACAAAATCTAACCCGTTATAACTTATCGTAACCGCGTCCGATCCAGAGCTTAATTTCACCTGTTTCTTGGCACCATCCACCACATGATCCGTTCCGTTATGTGTGAGAAGCATGCGATGCTTCCCGTAGAGCAACTGCTTTCGAAGCGCTGTTTTTAGGTCGGCTGCGGACGGTCTAGAAGATGGATTACTACTGAGGCAGCGGTTGAGCAGCACGGTGGTACCAACAGAAAGCTTCAACGGTATGTTATCGAAATTCGTTGGGACCGCCGGGACAGTTGGAGGCGTAAAACCAAGTTCTGCAGGAAGGTTGCCCCCGTTGAAAAGCCACAGAGCGGTTGCACCAAATGCGAAAACGTCAACTGAGGCAGTAAAGTTATGATTTCCGTTTTTATCCAGTTTAAAAACCTCAGGGGCAGTATAAAACTGAGTGTAATACAACTGTTTTGTCTTTGCGTCTGCCTTCATTTTGGCTAATCCAAAATCGAATATCTTCAACACCCCGGAATTATCGATCTTCATGTTATCCGGTTTGATATCTCGATGAACGCGGTTAGCTAAATGGATGTCATTGATCCCGGAGATAATCGAATAAAGGAGTCCAAGAGCTTTCGATTCGCTTGTTGCGGGATCGAGGGGCTTCAACGGAGATCCTTCAATGAATTCCTCCACAAATCCGACTATATCGGACCCGTCTCTCAAAACGTCTAAGACCTGCACCACATATTTCGACCGTATGTCTGCTAGTGCTGACAGTTCGTCCATTAACCGGTGCTTTTCGATACCAGCCTTTAGCGACTTGACGACCACCTTACGCTGGAGATTCTCATCGCGACAGACCAACGTGTCTGACATTCCCCCGCCCGACAAAGTCTGTATCACCACGGCGTAGCGACTTGGAAGATTGATCATGATTCTTCGCTATCCTGGCTTCCGAATTCAATGTTAAGCTGAGGCTTAGCAATTACTTCTTCATCCTTAGTTTTAGCAATGTTGCTTTCGGCTTTTTTGTTCGGCTTCTGCCGGACACGTGGGGTTTTCTTCTGCTTTGGAGCTATCGTTGCCGGGGGTTTGTCTATGGGCAACTCTAACCCCGACGACGCGGGTGTTTGGGGGCCATCCAACCATATCTCAAGCTTATCGCTTTGCCCCCAAAGCGTCAGTTCGACCCCTTCACCAAACTTAGGCGTCCAGCCAACCTCAGAACCCACTATCGAGACTGCTGTAGAGTTGTCCTCAACGCCAATAGCTTCTGCCACATATATGACTTTGCGAACGAGTTCAGTGGGACTGAGAGAGTGCTTTGCTATCCCGTCGAGTGTCTTTCTTCCGATGCTGTGTGCGCCATCAGATGTCAAAAGATAGGTCGACCTCATGCCATTTGGGAGGCGAAAAACATGTGGTTCGATAGTTGCGCCAATGCCGACAAACTGAAGTAGTCTATTGTCGAGAATGTCTTCATTGGCACCGCTAGGAGGGCGCAACTGTCCTCCAATCGTATCATCTCGGGTGATCAAGCTAAGCCCGTCAGATCCGCTGCATTCATAGAGGCGACTGTCTCCCACATGAACCGCCCAGGCGTCTCTCGTGCCGGTCGCTACGATGGCAGTAAGGGTGGTCCCCCCACTGCCTCTAAAGCGCCGGTAGACCTCGAGATTCGCCGCAGAGACCGCCTCATAAAGCTTTTTTTCGATAGGGTGCCGCGAGGCCGTGGCGAACTGGCCGATGAAATTGCTCGCGGCGCACGCCGCTGCCTCCCCTCCTGCAGCCATCCCCCCCATTCCATCGCAAACAAGAGCGATAAGAAATTTCTGACCAGATGGCATTGAGACTGTCGCTACGGCTGCACGGTCTTGATTATCTTGGCGAACAGGCCCTTGTAGCGTGCCTATAGCTAAGCCAGCACTTGATTGCGTACTTCTTCCGGGGAGCTCTCTCGACAGGAAGAACTCTATGCGTTCTATCAGTCCCGTTCTCACAACTGCTCCAATTTGGCGCGGGATTCCATTTCTCGTAGCTAGTATCCCACAAGGACGGCGCCCTACAACTGTAACCGCGCGGGGCAGTGACTTTTTGAGCTGGAATCCGCGCACCAAAGGGACGTCGGCCGGATTGGTGACTTTCCTAGGGCGAGCATTTGGATGACTGACACTCAAATGCGCTGACATATTGCCGTCTTTGCGGGACACAGATGCGCGCGCATGAGGTACACAACTGAAGAATGCGATACGTGGCGGATGGTCATCCAAAATACTGAAATCGTTTGAGGAATTCCGCTCAATGCGCGGTTCGATTTCGCCGCTTTGCCCGGCCCACGGAGTACGTAGGTCTTCAGTCTGCGACGAGAGCTGACATGAGAACTCTTAAATCCGATAACCGGTCCATCTGCTCAATCGCCGCAAGCGCGCGGGCGGTGTTGGCGGGACTCAGCACGGATCTTGCGCAGTCCTCGAACTTGGACACAAACTCATCCCCCGCCATCGGGTTCTCCGGATGGCCGCGCATGTATTGCACCGTCTTATCTATCACCCGCCCGTCCTCAAGCGAGATTTCAACCCGGGCGGCAGCGCAGAAGCTTCTCGGGTTGGGGCTGGTTAGTTCGGGATCGAAGTCGATGTTTGAAATGTTGATCAGCCGCTGGATGACTGGATCATCGACTACTTCTTGAGAGAATTCGGCGAGAGATACGCGCCCCCGAGCCAGCGCAACCGCGGAACAAAACTCCATACTGAACTTGCCCTCCATAGGCGCTTGAGGGGCATGGTACGCCAGGTCACCACCCACTCCCGGAGCAAGCACGCATCGAATGGACCTTACGTGTTCAGGTTGGATGTTATGGCGATTGCGTAATTCGAGAATAGCATCGATGGCCGAATGGGTATCGAGGCAGGAGGGATACTTTTTGAAAACAATACCTGGCTCTCGGATATCAAATGGATTGCCGAGGAGCGAAGCGACGTCGGTGGAACGCCCGCCCTGCGATATGTACGTGTTAAGAAAGCCGTTTGTGCCTTCGAGCGCATTGGGACTTGCGGTGGCCCCTGCCGCAGCTAAAAGCGCCGCCTCAAGGCCGTCCCTCGCTGCAAAACCGCAATGCATTGGCTTTACCATCGAGCCGATATTCGCACGAATACCGGCTACACGGGAGGCGGCAATGCCGATGGCGGTAGCTGTATGTTCAGCGTCGAGTCCGAGTATCTTCGCGGCTCCGGCGGCAGCGCCAAACACGCCGAGTGCTGCGGTGGCGTGCCAACCGGACTGATAAAGCTCGTAACCAGAAGCACGGCCGAGCTTTGTCATCACTTCAATGGCAGCGGCATATGCGAGAAGGACATCTCGGCCCGAACGATCTGTCAGTTCACCAGCCGCCAAAATCGCCGGCAGTGCGGGCGCAGTAGGGTGCCCGCACATCGGGTCGCTTACGTCGTCGAAATCGCAAGCGTGTGCCATTACACCGTTGGCGAGGGCCGCGCCGAGCGCGGAGCTTTGAACGGAATGAGCAAGAACTGTTGCTTTTTTATCCTCACCGGCTCCGGGCACTATGGTGTCCAGCACCATTCGGGTTACCGGCTCCCTTGCACCCGCAATTACGCAGGCCAAGCAGTCCATGATCCCGAATTTCAGAGTAGTAAGATCGGTTGGCGACAGCGCGCCAAATTCCAGACCGCTGACAAACCTTCCTATCGCCATAGACAGAGAGGCAGCACCGTTAACATTCGAGTTCATAAGGATTGCCTATTTCGATATCAGCTCGTCTCAGTGATTAGATTCGCCGGAACTACCTGCCGCCCACTAACAGCTCGAATAGCGGTGCCAACGTGGGCTGCTTATCGAGGTGGTTGATGAAGTCGCCGATCGATCCGAGTTGTTTCTCGGAAAACGGGACCATGGACATTTCCGCACAAGCTTTTAATTTCCGCACACCATCAGCGAGCGAAGCGGGATTTTCCGGGTGTCCGAATGCCTTGTCGACTCGGATGAAATGCTCCGCTCCGCCTTTTAGCCTCACTTTGACCGTCACCGGCGAATTGGAATAAAGGCCGTGCGTGCGTTCGATCTCCGGATCAACTTCAATTTTAGTGAGCGCCATGATCCGGCGAACGGCCTGATCCCCAAGCGCATCAGGAAGGAAATCGCGAATTGCAACTTCGCCGCGCTGGGCCGCGACAGCTGTGGCGTACGGCAGGCTGAAACGCGCTACGACTGGATCCTTCGGATCCCATTTTTGATCGCGTGGCTGGACTACAAAATCCTCAGCGAGACGATTCAATCCGAGCTCGATTGAGACAATATCCTCGCCAGTAAATTTGTACCTCTGCCGCAATTGCAGAAGGCCGTCGATCGCAGGATGTACGCATTTACAGGCAGGCCACGGCTTGAAGCTGATGGAAGCGTTCACATACTCATTCCCGAGTTTGTCCATAAGCAAATCAAGATCGTAGGCGGGTTCGAAGGCCTTGTAAAAGCCGTACCTCCCAAAGAACGGATCCCGCGGTCCGTTGAAGCCCACCATTGCTGATAGTGCTGACTCCAGTCCAGCACGTGCCCGCAACCCCTGCTGCAGCGAGACTGTGTGAGCAGCCTCTTCGTACATTTGCAATTCTCCAGCAGCGTGCGCGTAAGCGATCCCGAACGCATTGCGGGTTTTTTCTTCATCAAGCCTCAGCAACTTGGCACTGACTGCGGATGCGCCCCAGACCGCGACCATATTGTCGCGTCCTGTTTCTATGGCGTTGGTCGTGACGCTGCGGGCAAGGCGCACGTGCAAATCGATGGCCGTCGCGACTGCGCAGAGCAATTCGCTCCCGGTAATGGAAGGGTCGCGTTCGGCGAGTGCTAACGCCGGCGGCACGTCATAGGCGCTTGCGTGGCAACCGTTGATACAGAGCTCATATGTCTCATCAAAATCAAGGGCTCTGGCCGTCGTCGCATTGACCAGGGCCGCCAAGCTGGCGGGCAGCTTCTCACCGGAGATCCAAACCGTACATTCTGGCCTGCCGCCAGACAACGCGCCCAAGTCGCGAGAGAAGCGGGCGATAGTATCATTCGATCCGCCAATGGCGCACGCGATTGTGTCAAGGATTGAAAGCTTCGCACGTTCTATCGCTTGCTCAGGTATCGCCTCCAGATTGGAATTGAGAACATGCCTAATGAGTTGCGTTGTAACGTCCATTGCCATACCTCCAAGCGATCTGGATCGAGAGCCCTAGCGCGAGCCGTCGATCGGCGGCCTCGACACTGGCAGATGAGAGACGATCTCGTGTCGATCCATCCCCACAACAAAGCCGAAGCAGTCAGCGCTGTTTAGATGTAGGGCCGATAAGGACGCGATTTGCATAAATCATGCCTGTTTCGAGCAGGAAAGCTGCGTTTTTCTACCGTGTCGCGCGCAACCCGGATTACTGAGGTGTAGAAGATTGCCGAACGCCAGCGGACACCCGGCTTTTCGTTCCAAGTGCGCCTAGTGCTGCCCCAAGAAGATACGCGACCTTGCTGCAGGGGCATGGCCAAAAGCGCAGCGTTCATCCAATGATTTCGTCGGGCTACCCCGGCATTGCTAGTGCTCAGCGTTTGCATGTTTTGTTCTGAGCACCCGCGGCTCAAGGAAGATCAATAGGGACGTCTCACAGCCGCGAATACGTGGTGGTGGACCCCGGCCAACATCATGCTGATGCAGTTCTCAAGCAGGCGGCACCAGCGCTGATCGGCAGCGGAGACAACCGATTGCGGGCCATCGCCCCGGACGATGTTCGCAGGTGGGGCACTGATCCCGGCGCAGTTCGAAAGCCTACAAGTGTAGCCGACAAAAGCGGAGTCATCGATGCAGCGGCCCACAGGCGAGATTGCGGTCAGGCTGATGAGGGCGTCGAGATAAAGACGCGTAGCCGCCCTAAATTCGCATATCTCCGGACCAACAGCGATGGCTACCAAGTTGATGCGCTTAAGACCGCAAAGTGCCGGCGTAAAAATGGATGAGGACGCATACTGCCCTTATTCTTCAATAGGCAGAGCCAATGACGCCTTGATCCGATCCATTACGACCATCGTCTTGACTGCTTTGATATCGGACTCATGAAAAAATCGGCGGGTAAATGCCTCATACTCGGCCATGTCTTGGACAGAGATCAAGAGAACGAAATCGGCTTCACCCGTCACATAATACGCACTCATGATCTCAGGCGTGCGCCGAACCGCCTGCTTGAACCGATCAATGATATCTACCCGCTCACGCTCGAGACTGATCGACGCCAGCATGAGCATGGGACGACCCACGGCTTGTGGCGAGACTATGGCAACGTCAGCCTCGATCACACCTTCATCACGCAGTCGCTTCAGTCGCCGCTGACAAGCGGTCGCAGAAAGGCCCGCAAGTTCGCCCAGTTCAGCCGTCGTCAGGCGATTGTCGCGCTGCACTGCGTTGAGAAGCTTGCGATCAACTCGATCCAGGTCCATTTCACGATCACTGCAAAAAAGGAGAGGTTTGCGCAGAAAAACTGCTTGGCTCACACGATATTAGCCTGAGTTCCACAAGGATCAAGCCATAAAATGATCCGATCAGCGAAAGGCATTTGCCTCCCGGTGGTGAACCTCTTGTCCTTTTAAGTTCGGCCGAATGGTATGATCGCCCGCAAGGTAGCTCGACGGCTTCTCAATCAAGGCATTTCGTTGCTTACAACTGCAGAAATGGGCGTCCCGAGTAGGTTTTGCGCTCTTTACCCACGAACACGGATCTGATGACGAGCATGACAAGCCATTTTCTTCCTTTGGACGTCCTCCGGCAGGAATTCCCAGCCACCCAAAGCGCCATTTATATGGATGTTGCAAATCAGGGGCTCATATCCAGAACCACCCGCACGTCCATGGATCAGCACCTTGATAATCGACTAAACGGCTTGAATGACGAAGAAGGAATGATGCAGCTTGTCGAGCAAACACGCTCCAGATTTGCTCAATTTATTGGGGCCGACAAGGACGAAATCGCTGTTACGAAGAATGCATCGGAAGGCATTAACATAATCGGAAACGCGATTGCTTGGAAGCCGGGAGACAACGTTGTCCTGTGCCGACAAGTGGAGCACGCAAACAATATCCTTCCTTGGCTGCAACTCAGGGACAAGCACGGAGTTGAGCTGCGGATTGTAGAATCTGATAACGGCGCAATCCCGTGCGACGCTACTATCGATCAAATCGACTCGCGCACCCGTGTCGTTACAGTATCGACTGTCACAATGGTGCCAGGCTTCAAGACAGTGATGGAGCCGATAGCCGAGGCTTGCAAGCGTCTTGGCGCCTTTCTTTTGGCCGACGCCTCCCAATCGGTTGGCATCCTCCATACCGATGTCAGACTGCTTGGCGTCGACGGTTTGGTCGCATCATCTTACAAGGGGTTGATGGGCCTCTATGGGTTGGGATTTCTATATTGCCGCCGGGAATGGGCGGATCGCCTAAGTCCTGCCTACCTCGCCCGCTTTAGCGTCGATTTGGGGGACGCACCAGAGTCGGCTCCAATATTCGATTCGGTAAAATTGCGCGCCGGCGCGCCCCGTTTTGAAATCGGCCATTTCAATTTTCCCGGCGTCATAGCGGTCCACGCATCCATCGGACAGCTGATGGAAATCGGCACGCCCGCCATTGAACAAAGCGTTACATCGGTTGCAAGGCGACTAGCGTCGGGCCTCCTAGACCTCGGGCTCCCCGTCTGCGGCGGAACGCCAGGGGATCACACCGGAAGTATTGTTGCTCTCGGAGATCCAGCACCTGGTTCGGGAAAAGCCGATAGCCGCATTCAGTCGCTGAACGAGCATTTATTGAAAAACCAGGTGATCGCCTCAGTACGCCGGGGAATGCTGCGCTTCTCGCTACATTTATACAACACAGCAGACGAGGCTGACCGAGTTGTCGGCCTGGCAAAGAACTGGCTGGCATAGCCGCAAGCTTGCATTCTCAAGGAGGGATAGGAGTATTCATGTCGTCCATCAGCACACAAACGGTTGAGCTTCTCAAACAACTCATAAAGATTGAGAGCATCAACCCTTCAGCGTCGGCAAAGGGAAGCGGTGAACAAAAGGTCGCTGAGTTCCTTGAGGCCTTCTGCCGAGAGCGAAATCTGCCCTTTGAATATCAGGAGGTCACCGACGGCCGCGCCAATTTCTTCACCTGGGTTCCTGGGCAGGAGCCCGATAAGCGTGTCCTGTTCATATCCCACATGGACACGGTGCCGGTTGATAATTGGGAGGCAGATCCTTTTTCGCCGGACGAACGGGATGGTCGGATTTATGGGCGAGGAAGTTGTGACGATAAGGGCCCGCTCGCGGCAATGCTCATGGCTCTGAGCACCCTGGGGGACCGTAAGCCACGATACACGATTGTCCTAGGCGCAAGCGTCGACGAAGAATACCGGAAGAAGGGAGCGCGAAAAATCGCTCAATCAGGTGTATCCTACGAGGCCGCAGTGGTCGGTGAGCCCACTGACTTGGAGCTTGTCGTTGCACATAAAGGATCGGTCCGCTGGCAGGTTGAAGTCGAGGGTGTGCCCGCTCACAGCTCCAAGCCCCATCTCGGAGTGAACGCGATCACAGGAATGGCCAAGGTTATCTTGGCGCTCGACAAGATTAATGAGACTTTGTCCCAACGCGTGCACCCCCTGGTCAGCCCCCCGACCCTTACGATCACGCTCATCGAAGGGGGTGCGGAATTGGCGACGGTGCCGCCATCCTGCCGGGTGTGGATCGACCGGCGGCTCATACCGGGAGAGCGACCGGCGGACGCGCTACAGGAGGTTGAAAACATCCTGGAAGGCCTTCGCCAGGGTCCCGATAAGATCAAGGTGCGCTCGCTGCTACCCGCTCTGGAAGATCCAGCTCCCCCGAGTGCGGAAGCCACAAAGATCGCCGCGGTGGCGGCAAAGGCCTGTGCTGAAGTTGCCGGAACGGGCCAGCACCGCGGAGTTCCATATGGGACGGATGCGAGTCAATTGTCGTTGGGAGGTATTCCCTGCGTCATTCTTGGACCCGGGAGTATTGATCAGGCCCATACTGCCAATGAGTACGTGGAGATTGATCAGTTGGCCAAAGCGGTCGACATCTACCAAAAGATCATGCTTACCTACTAGCGACCACTGGCACAATTACGCAAGAATAGGATCCCGCGATGACTCGGCTTCGCGGGACCACGTGCCTTACGCCAGACTTTCAAGCCCTATCGAGCCACTTACATATAATCCCGCCGATGCCGGATGATCATCTCTGACCTCCGTTGCGGCAAGAGGCTGGCGCGTTGGGACGGATGTCGGCTGGGGACTTCGCAGCCGACATCCGCGCCGTCATGGTCCGGTTCAGGCGAAGACGACCGCTTACCTCATCTTGTGCTTACGATAATGATCATGACAAATGTTTGAGGCAGATGAACTCTTCTCTGCGGAGGCCGATGATCATTTTCATGATGAATGCGGCATATTCGGAGTCTTTGGCCCCTTGGATGCGGCCACTATCGTCACCCTCGGCTTGCATGCCCTGCAGCACCGAGGCCAGGAGGCGGCGGGCATTGTCTCCCATGACGGCACGCAGTTCCACGTCGAACGTCATGTCGGCCTGATCGGCGACACCTTTACCAAGCAGGCGGTCCTCGACCGGCTGAAGGGCACACTCGCCATCGGCCACACCCGCTACGCCACCGCGGGCGGAACCGGGCTGAGCAACGTACAGCCTTTCTTCGCCGAGTTGGCCGACGGCGGCTTTGCCATCGCCCACAACGGCAACATCACCAATGCGATGACGCTGCAGCGTACGCTGCAGAAGCAGGGTTCGATCTTCTCGTCGACCTCCGACACCGAAACGATCCTGCATCTCATCGCAACCAGCAGCGGGAAGCACGTCAATTCGCGCTTCATAGATGCGGTTCGCCAACTGGAGGGCGCATTCTCATTGGTAGCACTCTCCTCCACAATAATGATCGGCTGCCGCGACGCGCTCGGGATCCGGCCGCTGGTACTCGGCGAACTTGACGGTGCCTGGATCCTGGCCTCAGAGACCTGCGCGCTCGACATCATCGGTGCGCGCTTTGTTCGAGACCTGAAGCCTGGCGAGATGGTCATTGTCACCGCTGAGGGAGTGGAGAGCCTGTTCCCGTTCAAAACGCAGAAACCGCGGTTCTGCATTTTCGAGTATGTCTATTTCTCTCGTCCGGATTCGTCGGTCGAGGGCCGCAACGTCTATGAAGTGCGAAAGAAGATTGGCGCCGAGCTCGCCATCGAGAACCCGGTCGATGCCGATATCGTAGTGCCTGTGCCTGACGGCGGCACGCCGGCCGCGATCGGCTTTGCCCAAGCCGCCGGCCTGCCCTTCGAGCTCGGCATCATTCGCAACCACTATGTTGGCCGCACCTTCATCCAGCCGACCGATTCCATCCGCCACATGGGCGTCAAGCTGAAGCACAATGCCAATCGCCGGATGATCGAGGATAAGCGGATCGTGCTGGTCGACGATTCCGTAGTGCGAGGCACAACCAGCCAGAAGATCGTACAGTTGCTACGCGATGCCGGCGCGAAGGAAGTGCATATGCGCGTCGCTTCGCCGCCGACCCGCTCCTCATGCTTCTACGGCGTCGACACGCCCGAGACGGCGAAACTTTTAGCGTCGCGCATGTCGATCGAGGAAATGGCAAAATTTATCCGTGTCGATTCGCTCGGCTTCGTGTCGATCGACGGGCTTTATCGAGCTCTCGGCGAAACGGCCCGTGAGAACAAACAGCCTCAATTCTGCGACGCCTGCTTCACTGCCGAGTATCCGACCCGCCTGCTCGACCGGGCTTCGTCGGCTTTGGCCGCAGGCGGACAGTGAATCTTTGGTGGTCAGTATGAACCCCGAGGGACTGCCTGCTCGGAAGATGAAGGGTGGTCAGCCAAAGGGCAACCTGGCCCGGTAACGTTGAACTCGGCCGGAACCATGCAGCTTACTGCGGAAGAGTCCTTCGATCCAGCTTAAGCCCGAAGACCGCACCACCTGTGAGCGAACCCTGGTCCGTGCATGTTCGAACACAGCTCGCCGACAGATGCAGGGTCGGTGTCAGGGCACAGCGCCGCTGCGCACATCAGTCGATCAATCTTCGGCCCGCTGTTGTGAAGCCGGTCGCGATCGCATGGGGCGGGTCAAAAGATGCGGATCGGCGGCCTGTGCGATGAGCTCCTCCGAAAGGTCCGGCTGCTCGGCCAGAACTTCGCGGATCGTTTTACCGGAGGACAAGACTAGCTTTGCAAGCTCCGCCGCCCGATCATACCCGATTGCGGGCGTCAGAGCTGTTGCCACGGCGGTGCTGGCTTCGAGATGTCTGCGGCAAGTCTCTGCATTGGCGGTAATGCCCACGACGCACTTCGTGCGCAGAACATCGATGGCATTGGTCAGAAGCTCAAGCGAGTGCAGTAAATTGTAGGCGATCACCGGCTCCATGACGTTCAGCTGCAGCTGTCCCGCTTCGGAGGCGAGTGTGATTGTGAGATCGTAACCGATGATCTGAAAGGCGACCTGATTGACCACCTCCGGCACTACAGGATTGACCTTTCCGGGCATGATCGACGAGCCGGGCTGAAGCGCTGGCAAATTGATTTCGTTCAGCCCCCCACGCGGGCCGCTGGAAAGCAGCCGCAGATCGTTACATATCTTCGAGAGTTTCGTGGCCGTCCGCTTCAGCATTCCCGAGAAGAGCACGAAGGCACCGGTATCCCAGCAGGCTTCGATCAGATTTCCGGCCGGGATAACGGGCAGGCCGGAAATCGCGCGCAACTCGGCGACAGCTGCCGCCTGATAGCCGGGGTTCGTATTGATGCCGGTGCCAATCGCCGTTCCACCGAGATTGATTTCATGGAAGAAAGCGCCAATCTCACCGAGACGGGCCACATCTTCCCGCAGTGTGGTCGCGAAAGCCTGAAACTCCTGGCCAAGCGTCATCGGAACTGCGTCTTGCAACTGCGTGCGGCCCAGTTTGATCACGTCCGAAAAGTTTTCCGCCTTGCCCTCCAACTCACTCGCGAGTTGCTCCAAAGCTCGTTGCAATGCGCCGCGTGAAAGAAGGATCGCAAGACGGATCGCTGTAGGATAAACATCGTTTGTCGATTGAGCGAAGTTGACGTCGTTATTGGGATGCAGTTGGTCATATTGTCCGCGTGGCAGTCCCATGATTTCCAGGCCGCGGTTGGCGATCACTTCATTGATGTTCATGTTGGTCGAGGTGCCTGCGCCGCCTTGAAACACATCGAGCGGGAAATGGCTGAGATGCCTGCCGGCCGCGATTTCTTCGCAGACCTGGCAGATGACATCGGCCTTTTGCTTGTCCAGATCGCCGAGCGCCGCGTTGGCGCGTGCCGCTGCCATTTTCACGTAGGCAAGCGACTTGATGAAGTTCGGAAAATGGCTGATCCGGATACCAGAAATCGGGAAGTTAGCGATGCCCCGAGCCGTTTGCGGGCCATAATAGGCATCGACCGGGATGCTTACAGGGCCAAGCGGATCTTTCTCGATGCGCTCTATTTCTGGAGCCTTCGTCACCACGATTACCTCAGTCATTGCGCTGGCGCAGTTGGCTCGGAGGCGCACGTCAGTTGGAAGCCTCCAACTCGGAGCTCATCGAAGCCTCGTCATAGCTCCGCGGGCCGAGCGGTCCAATAGGCCACAAGGAAAGTGGGCCTCCGGGCTTCGAAGTAGTTGCGGAGCGGATCCCTCCGGGGGACAGAAGAGAACCAGCTCGCTCCGCCTCCATGGTGGCGCACGCCCTATTGTTTAGCCCGATCGCCGTTTGGATCGAAAAACGCCCGGAGCGACGCGTCGCATTCATAGAGTTTGCCGGCGATCTCGATTTCCCATCGACTGTTTTCAATCAGGTCCTTCGTGACACCAGCGGGGTGGTTTACATATCCCATTCCGATTGACGTTCCGATCGTAAAGCTCTTCACGCCGGACGAAATATATCCGACAATCCTCCCGTCACAGCGGATAAGCTCTTCATGAAAGAGGACAGGCTTCGGATCGCGAAGCTTGAATGATACCAGTCGTTTTTTAAGCGGTCCGGAATTTTTCTGGGACGTCAACGCGCCTTTTCCTATAAAGCCGCCTTCTTTATTCCAGTCCACTGTAAATCCTAACCCCGCTTCAAGCAACGTATCAACTGGTGTTAGATCGAGCTGGTATTCTCGGTAGGCGCGCTCGGACCGCAGATGTTCAAGCGCGTGGTACCCTGCAGCCTTGAGGCCATACGCCTGGCCGGCCTCCCAAACAACATCAAACACGTGCTGTGCCATCTCGGTTGGAATATGAAGCTCCCAGCCAAGTTCTCCGACATAAGTCAGCCTGTTGGCTATCACACGAGCATATCCGATATCGATTTCCTGACTGGTAGCGAATGGGAACGCCGAATTCGCCAGATCTGTGTCGGTTACCTGCGATAGGATCTCGCGCGATCGCGGGCCTTGCAATGACAGGACCGCGTACCCAGACGTGAGATCGGTGACCGTGACATTCCATTCGTCAGTAATGTGTTTTGTTATCCAGGCCTTATCCCGAGGATGGACGGTCGCTGACGAGATGATTAGGAACTCTGTCTGCGACAATCGGTTTACAGTGATGTCCGTCTCTATCCCGCCCTTTTCATTGAGCATGTGGGTGTATACCAGCTTTCCCACAGGTACATCCACGTTGCCGGCGCAAAGCCACTGAAGGAAACGGCACGCATCGCGACCCTGAACCAAGTGTTTTCCGAAAGAGCTTTGGTCCAGCAAGATGGCATTGTTGCGGGCAGCCTTGCACTCCTGACTGGTATATTTGAACCAGTTCGGCTCGTCGTAGGAGTAGACGTTTTTAGTCGATTCCCCCTCCCCCGCGAACCACATGGGACGCTCCCATCCCATTCCTTCGCCAAAGCTAGCTCCAAGCCTCGCCCACCGGTCGTGAAGAGCGCTTTTGCGGACACCTCGGGATGTCTCAGACTGGTAAGCCGGCCAGTGCATTTTATAGTGAAGACCCAACACTTCGGCTGTGCGATCGTGCAAATATCGTTTATTGATCTGGAAGGGATGGAAACGGGCGACATCCACGAAGCTGATATCCATCTGAGGCTCACCGGCAATGATCCACTCTGCCAGAGCTCGTCCGGCTCCCGCGCCGTATTCAATGCCCTCTGAATTATAACCTGTCGAAACAAAAAGATTTTTCGATCCAGGAACTTCACCAATCATGAACAGAAGGTCAGGGGTGAAACTTTCAGGACCATTGAAAAACTTTGCAATGCCGCAGTTCGCAAGATCAGGAACAATCTCTATCGCTTTGGTCATCGGTAGCTCAAAGTGGTCCCAATCTTCAGGAAGCTCGATGTACGCCGTTTCCTTCGGAAGCTTCCCCATCGGCAAAGGTTTTCCCCAAGGCTCGAAGGCACCAACCAAGAGCTTTCCTGTATCTTCCTTGAGATACACATGCCCGTCGGTGTCGCGTAGCACTGGCAAGGTGGGCGTCACAAAATCCATGGCTTCGGTCACTACATAAAAGTGCTCTGCCGCGTAAATCGGAATTCGTGCACCTAACTTCGACGCAAGTTCTCTGGTCCAAAGCCCACACGCAAGCACGAGAATTTCAGCTTCAACAACTCCGTCGTTAGTCCGAACTTGGTAGCGTCCGTCTGCGGTACGCCAGAGGTCTGTGACTTCTGCGTTTTCGGAAATTTTTACGCCGTTCTTTTTGGCACCAAGAGCTAACGCCATGCATGTGTCGACAGGATTGGTTTGGCCGTCACCAGGGATAAAGACTGCGCCTTCGATGATTGACGCGTTGAGCGCTGGATAGAGTTTTTTCGCCTCGCTAGGCGAGATCATGTTGGCCTCAAGGCCAAAACTTTTGGCGATCGAGGCGTTGCGTGCAGTTTCGTATAGGCGTTCCTTGGTTCTGGCGACCCCAAGCGTGCCATTTCGCTTGAATCCGGTAGCTTGGCCAGTCTCGGCCTCCAGCGCGGAGTAAAGTTCAGCATTGTATTTTGCGATCTCCGTCAGTGCGTGTGTCCCACGCGTCTGCATGATCAAACCCGCAGCGTGCCAAGTTGTACCGGACGTAAGACTGTTGCGCTCCAAGAGTGCGACGTCCTTCTTACCGTTCCTTGCAAGGTGAAAGGCAACACTTGCTCCCGCGATCCCTCCACCAACTATGAGGATCTCGTGGTGGCGAGTCGCTGTTTCACGAGGACGGAAAGGCGGATTCGTAATCATATGTATCCTTGTTCGGTTTCACTCGGAACTGGCAGCGGCAAGGTGTTTCGACGAGTTCGGCCATGTTGAGCTTATGCGGGCCGCTTCCGCGCCATTTCCGGCCTTATGATCATGAGTCAGTCACTTTCCAGCAGAATAAGGGGCGAAGCTCGCGTAGATCGCGCTAATTGTGCCGCAAAAGCGGTGTCATTCTGCGTATTCTTCGGTTGGGCGCTGAATTATTGCGCGGGAGAACGGGCGGCGCTGATGAAGTCAGGGTTGGTCCGATTGCGAACACTTCCAAAGCGTGTCCGAGCACCCAGATGGTAAACTGCGCCATCTCTCAGATAGCGACCCTTGACCCACGGCTGGGTCGCGCGCCTACACGAGCTCAGGCGATGGCCGCGTCCTTCGCGGCTGGTCCCTCGATAGCGCTGTGGCTAGCGAGTGGATTGCGGCTGCATCATGTAGGTTGCCGACACAAACTGCTCGAGGAAACCATCGACAGCCAACAAAATGATGAACCTGGGCATGCCCGGAGAGAAGACCCCAACCCCCATATCCTGCGCGACGTGGTCGCCTTTGCCGCCGAGCGGCCGAGGAAGCTGAAGGCGAACTCCGCCCTCACCGACCGCCCCCCGGCGAAAAGAACCCGCGCTTGCCCAGTGCCACGGCTGTCCCGAGCGCGACTGTGAGACGCGCGTCGGCACCCTCGAGCTTGCGCATCCCAAGCTGCGGAGGGCTCCTACTTCCCTCTTAAAGACGCTGACCGCAGTCGTGCGGGAGGTTGGCGGGAACGACTAATAGCGGCCGCTGCTGACCAGATCCGGTGAAGTCCTCAGCGCCATCACGCCTGCCGCGCGAAGCTGCATAGTACCAACGATCGGCTCACCGGCTAGATCAAGCGGAAGACAATGGTCGGCGGCTTCTTCTCCAAGGAGATGCCATAGTCCGCCTCGCAGGTGCGCTGCTCCTGCTCATGGCGATGAAGGAGCTTGTTAGGCCAGATGAGCCATGATCCGCTTATGGGCCTGCCGGCTGTGGGCTGATACGCCGGCTGCATGCCAGAGCGCGCGGCGACCAAGTCCTCAGCTACACCCTTCCGTGGGCACGATCTCGCGTCGATTGCGAAAGATCTGTGGCATTGAATGGGTTATGAGTGGCCGGAATACTGATAGTTGCCCGACAGGTAAACTCAGCGCTCTTCCGGGTAAGATGAAAAGTTAACGGATTGGGAAGCGAAGCACTTCGGCCACCTTCCCAATCCGGCTGCCTAAAAGCTTTCAGCTAGTCTACGACTATCAACTCTCGTGCGACGTCGGCTAGCCGCTCGCCACCCTTTTCGGTAACAACAAACGACTCCGAGATTGCGGCTCCGAAGGCAGGAGGCCTCACTCCTGATTGGAAATGGAAGCACATGCCAGCCTGGAGCACGGTCTTTTCGCCGGCGCGAATGCTCACAGTACGCTCGCCCCAGTCTGGCGGAAAATTCATGCCGATTGAGTAGCCGGAACGGCCTTTTTTGACGTACCCGTGGCGGTTCAGAACGCTCAGCCAAACGGTGTTCAGTTCGTCGACGATTACACCCGGCTTTGCCATTTCAAGAACAGCGTCGCCACCTTCAATAATGGCATTGGCGAGGTGCTGGGCCTCCTTAGGTGGCTTTCCCATATAGACCGTACGCGTCAGAGGCGCGTGATAGTGGCGCCTGGCCGCTCCAATCTCCAGGAGAACCAGCCCCGACTTTGGCAGGGGCTTGTCCGACCATGTGAGGTGTGGAGCGTTCGTCTTCTCGTCAACCTGTATCAATGGACAGAGGCTTGTATAATCACCGTACTTCCCATCAACGCCTCTTGTCTGATCAGCATAAATCTGAGCGACGATTTCGTATTCAGGAACTCCTGGTTTCAGATTATTGATCGCCTGGCGCATGGTGTGGCTGACAATCCGACCCGCTTCCCTCATGTAGACAAGTTCGGCGTCGGATTTGACCAGTCGGGCCCAATTAACGAGGCCGCGGCTGTCAGAGAACTTTGCATTTGGAAGGCCGTTGACAAGGTGCTGATGCGCCCGCGCTGTATAAAAATGCGCATCGAGCTCGACCCCTATGCGATCGGATCCCCAACCGCGGGATTTTATGATTTCGCTGACTTCGTCGTAGGGATGCAGTTCCACGTGATGGAGCCGGTCATCGGAGAAGTTGATGATATCCTCAGCAGCCAGGTTCGTCGTTGCACGAGCGCCGTTTACGTCAACCAGCCGTCCGATCCACACCGGCGAGTCCGACTTCAGATGCAATAGAACCACTTGAGGCGTGTAGAAGGACCAGGCGTCATAGCCGGTCAGCCAGCACATATTTGCGGGGTCTTGGCAGATTAGCAGGTCGAATCCTGCTTCCTCCATCCGTCTCTTCACGTCTTGGATACGGCGTCCATACTCCGCCGGCTGAAAGGGTTTCTCAAAGTCCATTTGTAATCGTCCTCTAAACCTAGGTTGGCTGACCGGACAAAGCATTCCCGCCCAATCCGTGCTGGTCCAAACCTAGCATGCTTCAGAGGCCTGCTTCGCGCGGACCTCTTCGTCCAATCGCAGAAAACCTGCGTTATTTGGGCTCCGTGCGCAGCTTCACCTCCCCTTGGGAAAGGGGCTCGGCGCATGTCCGCAGGGCTGCGGCCTTTTGAAATAGCCGGACAACGGTGGAAATGTGACCTGCCGCTTGATCCACGGAAGAGCGACGCCGAGGGCGGGGCTCTTCTGGAGAACGCTGCAGTACAGGCAAGCTGGCGTCATCCAGACCAGATGGACCACCTGGGACGGACCACGGCCGTGCAAATATCCTGCCCGAAGGCCGTCGTGAAACCGCCTAGGCAAAGCGGCGTTGCGCATGGCCCCTTGTAGGGCATTGGCGGCGGAGACAATCCCCGATTTTAGCATCCCAATACCGAGCTACTACGCCACCCCATGCCACAGCCCGCTTGGCATGACAGGTAGCGGTGACGTGCTGACCCACAACGACGTGGTTTCATTCATTCACTGTCCAATCTGCTAAAGACGCCCCGCAACTTGGCTTTCGCAAGACGCGGGCCGCGACATCATTTGTCCGAAACGCCGCCGAAAGTCGCGCTAATTTGCAAGCTTCGTCGTCTTGGACACGATGCGACCAAGCGGCTCCTTTTACCCGGTCCTCA
Organism: Mesorhizobium sp. M6A.T.Cr.TU.017.01.1.1; assembly: GCF_004023115.1. Classification (NCBI taxonomy): domain Bacteria; kingdom Pseudomonadati; phylum Pseudomonadota; class Alphaproteobacteria; order Hyphomicrobiales; family Phyllobacteriaceae; genus Mesorhizobium; species Mesorhizobium sp. M6A.T.Cr.TU.017.01.1.1. The sequence goes on along the minus strand of NZ_RZTA01000073.1, from coordinate 12,180 downwards.
AATTGACCGGCATGTTGCTCTATGCGGCCTTCGTCCGATCGGCCATTACGCCGGCCACGACCTCGCCGAACGAAGCCGGCGTCGGCACGATGATGACGCCGGCTTCCTTGAGGATCTCGACCTTCTCTTGAGCCGACTCGCCGAAGGCGGAGATGATTGCACCGGCATGGCCCATGCGGCGGCCCTTCGGCGCGGAAAGGCCGGCGATGTAGGCGATCAAGGGCTTCCGCATATTGTCGCGCCCCCAGAGCGCGGCTTCGGCTTCCTGTGGGCCGCCGATCTCGCCGATCATCACCACGGCGTCGGTATCGTCGTCCTGCTCGAACAGTTCCAGGATGTCCTTGAAGGACGAGCCGTTGATCGGGTCGCCGCCGATGCCGACGCTGGTCGACACGCCGATGCCCAGCGCCTTCATCTGCGAGGCCGCCTCGTAGCCCAGCGTTCCGGAGCGGCCGACGATGCCGACGCGGCCGGGAAGATAGATGCTGCCGGGCATGATGCCCATCAGCGCCTGGCCGGGCGTGATGATGCCGGCGCAATTGGGCCCGATCAGCCGCATGCGATCCTCGAAGCGGTAGCGCCGCATGTATCGCTTCACCCGCATCATGTCCTGAGAAGGAATGCCGTCGGTGATGCAAACGCAGAACTTGATGCCGGCGTCCGCCGCCTCCATGATCGAGTCGGCTGCGAAGGGCGGCGGCACGAAGACGATGCTCGCATCGGCTCCGGTTTCGCGCACCGCGCCCTTGACGGTGTTGAACACCGGCAGGCCAAGATGTGTCTGGCCGCCCTTGCCGGGTGTAACGCCGCCGACCACATTAGTGCCGTAACGCTTCATGTCTTCAGCGTGAAAACTGCCGATCTTGCCGGTAAATCCCTGCACGATTGCGCGGGTGTCCCGGTTGAGCAGAATTGCCATCTTTCGTCCCCTCAGCCTGTTTTTTTCATTGTGGCCGCGCGCCAGGCGGCGACGGCCTTTTCGGCGGCTTCGGCAAGCGTTTCGGCGACGATCACCGACTCGCCGGAATCGGCCAGGATGCGGCGCCCTTCCTCGACCTTGGTGCCTGCCAACCGCACCACCAACGGCACGTTGACGCCGACTTCGCGGATTGCCTTGACAACGCCCTCGGCGACCCAGTCGCAGCGGTTGATGCCGGCGAAGATGTTGACCAGGATGGTCTTGACATTCTTGTCCCCAAGGACGGCGCGGAACGATTTCGCCACCCGCTCGGGCGAGGCGCCGCCGCCGATGTCGAGGAAGTTGGCCGGTTCGCCGCCGGCGATCTTGATCATGTCCATTGTCGCCATGGCGAGACCGGCGCCATTGATGATGCAGCCGATATTGCCGTCGAGGCCGACATAGGACAGGCCACGGTCGCTGGCAAAGGTTTCGCGCGGATCCTCCTGCGACTTGTCGCGCAGTTCGGAAATTTGGGGACGACGAAACAGCGCGTTCTCATCGAACGACATCTTGGCGTCCAGTGCCATCAGATTACCGTCACGCGTGACGACCAGCGGATTGATCTCTAGCATCGAGGCGTCGTAGTCGCGAAACACGCGGTAGCAACCAAGCAGGGTTTCGGTCGCCTTGCCAATTAGGTTGTTTTCGAGACCAAGCCCGAAGGCGATCTCGCGCGCCTGATAGTGCTGCATTCCCGCGCCAGGGTCGACTGTCGCGCGAATGATTGAATCTGGCTGCTTTTCGGCGATCTCTTCGATCTCCATGCCGCCGGACGCAGACGCGACGATCATCACCCGCTCGGCTTTACGGTCGAGAACAAAGGCGAGATAGATTTCCTGGCCAATGTCGACGGTCTCTTCGACATAGAGCCGCGACACCAACTTGCCGCGCGGCCCCGTCTGATGCGTCACCAGCTTCCTGCCCAGCATCGCCTCGGCCGCATCGGACACTTCCTGGTCGGACGAGCAGATGCGGATGCCGCCGGCCTTGCCGCGCGCACCGGAATGGATCTGCGCCTTGACCACCCATTTGCCGCCGCCGATCTCGCTGGCACGGTATGTTGCCTGCTCCGGACTGTAGGCCAGCCCGCCGCGCGGCACATGCACGCCATGACGGGCAAGCAGTTCCTTGGCCTGGTATTCGTGGATGTCCATCATGTCCTCCCGGTATTTTACTGCGCCGCCATATGCGCCTGGCCGGCGCGCTCGATCGCCTCGTTAACCGCCAATACGTTCCTGGCCATGCGCTCCGACGCGGCGTCGATCATCTTGCCGTCGAGGGCTGCCGCTCCCTTGCCCTGCGCCTCGGCCTCTTTCAGCACTTCGAGGATGCGCCTGGCGCGGCTGACCTCTTTTTCCGGTGGCGAGAAGACGTCGTTGGCGAGCGCGATCTGCGAGGGATGGATCGCCCATTTGCCTTCGATGCCAAGTGCTGCGGCGCGCCTTGCGGCTCCCTTGTAGCCTTCGGGATCGGAGAAATCGCCGAACGGTCCGTCAATGGCGCGCAGGCCGTAGGCGCGGCAGGCGACCGTCATGCGCGACAAAGCGAAATGCCACTGGTCACCGGGATAATCGGGGTTGAGGCCGCCGATGTTGACGGTGCGCGCCTTGTTGCTGGCGGCATAGTCGGCAACGCCGAAATGCATGGCTTCCAGCCGGCCCGGCGTGGCGGCGATCGCCTCGACATTGGCCATGCCGAGCGCGGTCTCGATCAGCGCTTCTAGACCGACACGGGTCTTGAAACCTTTAGCCATCTCGATCTGGTTGACCATGGCCTCGACCATGTAGAGATCCGCTGGAACGCCCACCTTCGGCACCAGGATGGTGTCCAGGCGGTCGCCGGCCTGTTCCATGACGTCGACCACGTCGCGATACATGTAATGGGTATCGAGGCCGTTGATGCGCACCGAGACGGTCTTGCCCTTGGCGCGCCAGTCGATGTCGTTGAGCGCCTGGATGATGTTTTTGCGGGCGCGTTCCTTGTCAGGCGGGGCGACCGCATCCTCGATGTCGAGGAATACGAAGTCGGCGGCGCTGTTCGCCGCCTTGTCGATCATCTCCGGACTGGAGCCGGGAACAGCCAACTCGCTGCGCTGCAGCCTCAGTTTCTTCAGGTGGTTGATCGTGTGGCTCATCGTGGGCTCCCCAGCATCGGGCTGTTGCTTTTCCAAGTCCTTTTGTGTTCTTCACAGGCTAGCACGCCTTGGACGCTGGGGTTGTGCTGCCCAGCCGGTGACGCCGCACAAGATCTGCATATTTGCGGCCGCTCGCGCAGCAAATCCTCTTCCCTGGTTCTTTCGTCGCCTGGGAAGCGGTTGCCACCCATTGGGAGCGCAGCAGAAATATCTTCGGCAAGAAGATTTTCGATTTAGTGTGATTTTTGGGATTTGCCCCAATCTGTTTTCACAAACCGCAGTGGCGATCTAAGCACAAGATCTCCCCACCAGGTCACCGATCCTACAATCACACTTCCCCACCTTTCGAAGCCCATTACAATCCTAAGGTATACTGCGAAGCCGAAGTGTCAGCCCCGCAAAAGGTCCGCTTAGCGTGGCCGACTGCAACTTACCGTTCGCCGCCCCTCGAGGCTGAGTGTGATCGTGGATGGCCACAGGTGACAATGTCATCTTTCCTTGCTGAACCTTGCCCATAGCCGACAGAGATCAAACGGCGAAAAACCTCAGTCGCATGGCCTTATTCGCAGGAGAACGCCTTGGTGGCCCTCGATCGCGCTGCCAATCGCCGCAGTTGCACGGCTATTTTGCCGGAAATGAACGGTCGATTGTGAGGTTAGTAATGAAAGGCACAGCAACTGCCGCGTTAAAGGAGCTCAAAAGGCAGGACCTCCTACAAAAGTGCGCCTATGTGAATGGAGCTTGGCTCTCCAAGGCTGAGACGATCTTGGTGGTTGACCCGGCTACTGGCCAGGACTTGGCTCACGTGGCTGCCTGTGAGGTGTCTGATGTAGATGACGCGGTCAGCTTCGCGAGGACTGCGTTTGAACATTGGCGCAATGTTCTTCCTTGGGAACGGGGCGCATGTCTGCGGAGATGGGCCGCCGGTATTCGCGAGAATGCGGAAGACCTTTCCACCATCATGACCGCTGAACAAGGCAAACCATTAACCGAGGCGCACGGTGAAATTTTATATGCCGCCAGCTTTCTTGACTGGTTTGCGGCAGAGGGTGAGCGAGCATATGGCGAGACCATTCCGAGCCATCTTGCGGGCAGCCGGCTCTCCGTGCAGATGCAGCCGGTCGGAGTGACGGTCGCTATCACGCCTTGGAACTTTCCGTCGGCGATGATCACCAGGAAAGCAGGAGCCGCTTTGGCTGCGGGCTGCACGATGATTGTGAAGCCAGCCCCGGAAACGCCCTTGTCCGCTCTGGCGCTTGCCCGCCTTGCCGAGGAGGCAGGAATCCCGGCTGGCGTGTTTCAGGTGATCACGGGAGAGGCTGCCCCACTCGCAAAACGGCTATTGGATCATAGAGATGTGCGGGCATTCTCCTTCACGGGCTCGACGGAGGTCGGTCGGATCCTGCTCGAGCAGTCGGCAAAAACCGTGAAGAAGGCTTCGCTTGAGCTCGGCGGCAATGCTCCTTTTATCATTTTCGATGATGCCCCCATGGAAACAGCCGTAGCTGGATGCATAGCAGCCAAATTTGCCACATCCGGTCAGGACTGCCTGGCAGCCAATAGGATCTATGTTCAGCGAGGCAACTATGAGCGCTTCGTGGAAGAATTCGCGAAGGCCACCGGTAAACTGAAAGTCGGGCACGGATTCGAACCCGGCGTCGATATTGGCCCAATGACCAGACCATCCGTCGCCGAAAAGTGCAGACGGCAGGTGTCCGAAGCTCTTTGTTCCGGGGCTCGCATCGTTGTTGGTGGAGAGGATAGTCTTCTCGGGGGCAACTTCGTTACCCCGACTGTTCTCGCCGATGTCACGGACGACATGCTGGTGGCGAAGGAAGAGACCTTTGGGCCGGTGGCGGCAGTCCTTCCGTTCGATGAGGAGGCGGAAGTGCTTGCACGAGCCAACAACTCGGAAATGGGCCTTGCGGCTTACGTTTACACAAGAGATCTGAATCGCGCCATGCGGCTAACCGATCAGTTGGAATACGGCATGGTCGCCGTTAACACCCCGAAATTCACCGGCGCTCCCATACCCTTTGGCGGATGGAAACAATCCGGGCTCGGCCGCGAGGGCTCAAGGCATGGTCTCGCCGAATATCTGGAAGCCAAATACGTGTGCATCGGTAATACGGCAAACTGAAGGGACAGACGCATGAGTATCAACATCAAGGACATCAGCGAGAAGGATAGAAATGCTGTCCTGCATCCTTTCACACAGCTCAAGGATTTTGCCACCGGCAAGCTCGGCGAGCCGACCATCGTTGAGACAGGCAAAGGCATTCGCATTCAAGATGCGCATGGCAACCAGCTGATCGACGGATTCGCCGGCCTTTATTGCGTCAATGTCGGTTACGGCCGCACCGAGGTCGCCGAAGCGATTTCCCGCCAGGCTTTCCGTCTGGCCTACTATCATTCCTACGCCGCCCACACGACCGACGAGCTCGCAATCCTTTCCGATCGCCTCGTGAAGATGGCGCCGGGCAAGATGAGCAAGGTGTTCTACGGGATGTCCGGCTCGGACGCCAACGAGACGCAGGCCAAGCTCGTCTGGTATTATAATAATCTCCGCGGTAAGCCGACCAAGAAGAAGATCATCTCGCGTGAACGCGGCTATCACGGCTGCAGCGTCGTGTCCGGCTCGATGACCGGCATGAGCTTTTATCACGACCACATGGACCTGCCGCTTCCGCAGATTGTTCACACCGGTGTTCCGCATCATTACTGGGGTGCAACCCCGGGCGAGACCGAACTGGAATTTTCAGCGCGGCGCGGCGAGGAACTTGATCAGCTGATCGAGCGGCTGGGGCCAGACAACGTGGGGGGCTTCATCGGCGAGCCGGTGCTCGGCACCGGCGGCATCACGCCTCCGCCGGAAGGCTACTGGCAAGCAATCCAGGCCGTGCTCAAGAAGCACGACGTGCTGCTCATTGCTGATGAAGTTATAACCGGCTTTGGCCGTACTGGCTCCATGTTCGGCTCGCAGCACTACGGCATCGAGCCAGACCTCATCACGATCGCAAAAGGTCTAACTTCGGCCTATTTCCCGCTTTCCGCGGCAATTGTCGGTGAAAAAGTCTACAAGGTCCTGGAGGACGGGGCGGACAAGGTCGGGGCATTCTCGCACGGATATACATATTCAGGCCATCCGATCGGGGCTGCCGCGGCCAACGCGGTCCTCGACATCGTCGAGAAAGAAGACCTTCCCGGCAATGCCCGTGACGTCGGCGCGTTCTTCCAGGCGCAGCTGCAGGAGAAGTTCGCGCAGTTGCCGATCGTCGGCGAAGTGCGCGGCGTCGGTCTAATGGCTGCAATCGAATTCGTTGCCGATCGCGGCAAGAAGAAACGTTTCGATCCGTCGCTGAAGGTCGGTGCACGCATTTCGAAGGCAGCACGCGACCGCGGCCTGATCGTCCGCGCCATGCCGCATGGTGACATCCTCGGCTTCGCTCCGCCTTTGGTGACAACCAAGTCTGAAGTGGAAGAGATCATTGGCATCGCTGAGAGTGCAGTGCGTTTCGTTATGGATGAGCTCACGAGAGAGGGGGCTTAGCGTCTGAGGCGGGCGACAGCCGAACCTGCGGCGCCAGACGCCCTGATGTTTGCCTTAGGCAGGTTCAGCCTCCTGAGCGGTTCACCGGTGGCGACGCTAGCGAAGATCAATGGACACTTACCGGGAGAATCCTCGGCACCCGAATGTGGTGGCTCAGCGCCAATCCAAATGCCAAAGCCGGTCGCGCAGTTTTGCACATGGCCGTTTCACGAACGAGAGATCAGGCTAGCAGAAAAGGAACTCCCGGGTGCTAGACTCGCAGTCGACCTGCCGAAATTTTTGCTTTTACCTCCTGCCTGCCTTTTCGCTCCAGGCGTTCTCGTCGGCAGTAGAGGCGCTAAGGCTCGCCAACGAAGTGTTGGGGCGGGACGTGTATAGCTGGCAGGTCGTTTCGGACGACGGGGGGCCTGTGGTCTCAAGTTGCGGGTTGTTGGTATGCGCTGCATCGTCGTTGTCGTTCGAACGTGAAAGAACTCGTCGATCAATCTCAGCACCGACCGTCGTCGTCGTCGGCGGCCGTAATGCTCCTAGCTCGCACAAACAGCTTGAAGCCTGGTTACGAGAGTGCAGAAACCACCGCAGTTGTCTCGTAGGCATAAGTAGCGGAACGATTGCGCTTGCTCGTGCCGGTGTTGCAGAAGGGCGGCGTTGCGCGGTTCACTGGGAACAGTTTCCTATATTCTCTGAGCGCTTTCTGGGTGTGTCAGCCACTCAAACCGCCTTTGAGCGGGATGGAGACCTGTACACCTGCGCCGGGGGAGACGCTCCCTTCGACATGTTTCTAGATTTGGTTGACCGTCACCATGGGACGATAGTGGTCAATCGTATTTGTGAAAAAGCTATCGCGTGTAGGACCCGTTCAGCCGGTGACCGCCAACGATTGCCGCTCCATTCACGAGTGCAACTAAACCATCGGGCGGTCATCAAGATAATCGAGGAGATGGAGGCCAACCTCACGGAGCCATTGCTGTTAGACGAACTTGTACGATCAGCCGGCCTTTCCCGACGTCAAATCGAGCGGCTGTTTAGGCGGGAACTGGGATGTTCTCCAAGCCGTTATTATTTGGATCTTCGTCTGGAACGGGCGCATCTGCTGCTCATCAGTTCCCGCCTGCCGGTCGTTGAGATAGCGATGGCTTGCGGCTTTATCTCCGCATCGCATTTCTCAAAAGCGTACCGCGATGCTTACGGGTGCGCGCCGCATCAATCACGACTGCCAGTGCACCAACGAAAAAAAGCGCGCTCGAGCGCGCCGGAAGAAAATAGAATCAGGAAAATCGATCAGAGGCTAAGTTACGAAAGGGTGCCTAACTGCCACTAGCAGAGTTATTCTGTGAAGATCAGTTATGACGCTGGTGTTGGTGATGGGCTCACGTCGATGAGCTCTTGTCGATTGTAAGGTTCGAAACCGGGCTCGAGCGCGATAGAAGAGGATTTTCTCAACATGATACCATTATCATTCCACCCCGACGAATACCGCAGCAGGCTTTCCGCTATCCGCGCGGAAATGGTGCGCCGCAACCTCGATCTTCTGATCGTCAACGATGTCGCCAACCAACATTACATCACCGGCTATGACGGCTGGTCGTTTTACACGCCGCAAATGGTCCTGGTCCGGCTCGCCGACGAGGAGCCGGTCTGGATCGGTCGCGCCATGGATGCCGTCGGCGGGTTGCTGACAGCTTGGATGAAGCCCGAGAACATCGTCGGCTTTCCCGAAGATCATGTCCAGCGCACCGACCGTCATCCGATGGACTGGATTGCCGCCTGGATCGACAGGAAGGGCTGGGGGCGCGGCAATATCGGCATCGAGCTTGAAGCCTACTACTATTCCCCCAAGGCGCATGCGCGGCTGACCGCTGGGCTGCCCAACGCAATCTTTCACGATGCTGACCTTCTGGTGAACTGGATCCGCAGCGTCAAATCGGAGGCCGAGATCGGCTACCTACGCAAAGCCTCGCGTCTTGCCGAGGCGGCGGTCACCGCGGCTTATGAGGTGATAGCGCCAGGCGTTCGCGAGTGCGACGCCATCGCCAAAATCCAGGCCGCTCAGGTAGCTGGATCGCCGGATTTCGCCGGCGACATCACCGCCTTGCCGCCGACCATACTGGGCGGCGAAAATGCATCGGCGCCACATATCATGTGGAGCGATCGTCGCTTTGGCCACAACGAAACCGTCGCGCTCGAGCTGGCCGGCGTCGTTCGTCGCTATGCCGCCGGTCTGGCGCGGACGCTTCAGCTGGGCGCCATGCCAGCCAAGGTCGGCGACACCGGCAAGGCCGTGCTCGAAGGCATGGAGGCCGTGCTTTCGACCATCAGGCCTGGCGTCTTGGCGGAGGACATCGAGGCGAGCTGGCGCAAGGTCATCCAGAGCTACGGCCTGAAGAAGGAATCCCGCATTGGCTATTCGATCGGCGCGGCCTATCCGCCAGACTGGGGCGAGCACACGATTAGCCTGCGCCAAGGGGATAAGACAATCCTGAAGCCAGGCAATGTCCTTCATTCAATCCTCGGCATGTGGATGGACGGCTGGGGGATCGAAGTGAGCGAAACCATCCTCGTAACCGCTGACGGCTGCGAAACTCTGACCAGCTTCCCGCGAGAGATCCATGTCAAACACTGAACGGCAATGATGGATCCCGCGCTGGAACGCGGATGATCGAACGGCGCCAACTCCATCGCAATTCGGCAACCGTCGAGCAAAGAGAGCGATGCGCCGGCCTTCGAAATCAGTGTTCGAAGAAGCCGGTTCAGCGGCATGAGGCAGAGGCCCGCTTCGGTATTGCCGTCGAAGCCGTCGCGGCTGCCGGTACCGGCCTTTTGGCGTACGTTCAGCTTCTTGCAGCGTGCCCGCGCGCGAACGACCGGCGTAGCGGCGGGTTCGATCAACTTGGGAAGGGCGACGCCCAGGTTTCTGGCAACCGACGCTAGACGTTTGATCCAGGTTTTGATGCGGCTTGTCCTCCGAATCCGGGATGCGCTATGGGCCGGGTTCTTCATGGGAGCGCCACGACGACAGCGGTGTTCCGTCGAGCGATACATCATGAAAGAGCCTGAAGCGCTATCAAGCTCACCCATCACCGACAAGAATGACTCTGCATCGGGTCCCGGCATAACCCCCTCAAGTATGCGGCGTCTGCTCGGGCTCGGCTTTGGCGTCGCCACGCGAAATTGGCGCGGAGCCTGTCCACCTTTGGAAGCTTAGCCCCTCACGGCGCAGGAATTGCCAAACAGTGTCATGTGAGACTTTCACACCGTGTGCCTCAAGCTCTGCTTTCAACTGATGCAGTGTCAAATGCGGCGCCTTGTCAATTCGCTCCTGGATGAAATCCCGGTGAGGTTCCAGAACGCGCTTTCGGTGGCCACCCATCTTGCGAGGCTCGATAGAACCGCTCCTTCGGTAGCGCTGCGACCATTTAGCGGCGGAAGAAACTGCAATCCCAAAACGAGCCGCGACCGACCGGCAGCTCTCGCCAGCTTCAATCGCAAATACGATCCGCTCGCGCAGGCTCTTGGAGAGGGGTGCTGTCATTCAAGCTTCAGTCCTAGTTAGTCTTGATAATGCGAACCTAGGCAAGAATTGAACACCGGTACGTTCACTGCTCTGAGGTTCTATGTCAAATTCAGTTTACCGATCGGATTCATCTTACGACAAGATGGTCTCGCTATCGGATGCACTTAGAACGTCAGACCCTTAAGGCGTCTCCGCCGTAGCAAGCTCCGAAGTGGGGGCATGCAGAGATAAATTTTTGCCCAGCAAGAAAATGGGCGGAGTGGACAGCAGCGGTCCTTTCGCGACGGATGTCGCGCAAAGCGCTAGTTGCCAGACTGACTGGCCATCGCCCAGCAACACTTCGGGCAACGAGAGGAACGGCGCCTCGATCCACCAAAGCCTCTAGAGGCCAATACTTCACTGACCGGTTGGGACGGGGCTTAAAAGTAAAGTCGGAACGCTCCATGGCCGTAGTCCCTCAGCGGGTCAAGGCCATGGAATTGGGGACGAAGACTCAATGCGGATCTTTCAAACCGCTTCCTTGACGGCAGAAAGGAACTGCTTTGTGCGGTCGCGCTGTGGGCTGGTGAACAATGTCTGCGGGGGCGCCTGCTCCTCTATCGAGCCGCCATAAAAGAAGCACACGCGGTCAGAGATGTCGCGAGCAAAACCCATCTGATGGGTGACCATGATCATGGTTAGATTGTGCTCGGCGACTAGCTTTCGAATGACATGTGTCACCTCGCCGATGACTTCGGGGTCGAGGGCGGAAGTGACTTCGTCGAAAAGCATCACCTTTGGCCGCATCGCCAACGCGCGGGCTATGGCGACGCGCTGTTGTTGTCCCCCTGATAGACGGGAAGGATGCTGGTCGCGCTTGTCGATCATACCCACCATTTTCAGGAGCTCTTCGGATCGCTCAAGCGCCTCTTTCCTCGAAAGCCCCAGTACCTGGACTGGGCCTTCCATGCAGTTCTGGATCGCGGTCATATGCGGAAACAGGTTGAAGTGCTGGAAACACATCCCGATCGAGGAGCGAATCTTCCGCTGGTATCGCTCGTCTGCCGGCACAAGGACCCCATCGCGGGGCATGTGTGTCAGCGGCTTGCCGTCGACGTATATCACGCCGCCATTGATAGCTTCGAGTGTCATAAGGGCTCGCAACACCGTGGTCTTCCCGGACCCTGAGGGTCCTATAATGGTAACCATCTCTCCTTCGGCCACGTCAAAATCGAGGTGGCTGATGACGTTGAGCCTTCCGTAGCTCTTGCTGACGTTCATGAACCGGACCATGGGGCGGTCATGCTCCGGCAGTTCAAGGGGATAGTCGGTATTGCTCATTTTACAGTCCTAGTCTCAGCCGCAGCCGTCGTTCGAACATCCTGACGAGTCCGGCCGTCGGAAGCGAGATCAAGAGGAAAATCAGGCCAACCAATGTAAAAGGTTCCAGATACCTGTAGTTCTCGGACCCTAACGCGTTGGCCGTGTGCATTAGCTCCATGACACCAATTACCGACAGCATGGGCGTGTCCTTGAGGATGCCCACTAGGTAGTTGCCGAGGCCTGGCACCGCAGGCGCAAGCGCCTGCGGGATGATGATGCGTACATAGGTGACGCGGGGGGACATGTTCAGCGCACGGCACACCTCCCATTGCCCGGGAGCCACGGAATTGAGCCCTGCGCGGTAAACCTCTGAGAGATAGGCCGAATAGTGCAGACCGATCGCAAAAATGCCGGATATCCAGGGCGACAGGAAAATCCCGAACTGGGGTCCGACGTAGAAAACAAAGAAAATCTGCAGGACCAAGGGCGTGGACCGGATGAATTCAATCAGCTCCCTGACGACAAATGTCAGTGCGGGCCACTTTGTGCGTTGTGCAAGAGCGAGCAGCAGGCCACCGACCAGAGCAATTGCATACCCGACCCCGGCCGCAATCAACGTGTTGAGGGTAGCCCACAACAACTGTGGCAGGATCTCCCACGTAAAGTCCCAGCGCCAGTTGAATGTCATGCCCTTCCAAGCCTCCGGGCAACCAAGCGTT